>JBKJZQ010000132.1:0-4517 GCA_046715095.1 Actinomycetota bacterium
GCCGAACAGTGATACTACCCCGCTAGTAGCCCCGCAGCCAGCGTCTTCCCTTAGCCCTTCGCCGCTCCGATCAGGTTCGGCATGATGTCGGTCCCCTTCAGGTACCCGAGGGACCCGTGCCTCGAGGCCGATTCGCCGTACACGTCGACCCCATCGGCGGGGACGTTCCCACCCGCGATCAAGAGAGGCACCGGCCCATCGGTATGAGCCCTCCGGGCGCACGAGGTCGAGTGGTCCGCGGTGACCGCCACGATCACGTCCGAGAGGTCGAGCTGGCTGAGAACGCCACCGAAGTAGATCCGGTCGATGTCCTCGATGCTCTTGATCTTCCCCTGGTGGTCTCCGTCGTGGGCCGGGATGTCCGGGCCTTTGATGTGCACGTAGAGCCCGTCGTAGTCGTCGATCGACTCCAGCGTCAGCTCCGCCCACTCCTCGTACTGTTGTTCCGCTGGGATCCCCGTCGGGGCCTTCACTACTCCCATCCCCATCAGTCGGGCGATGCCGAGCTCCACCGGCATCTCGACGAAACAGCCCATCTCGGGACCGAACTTCGACTTGAAGGACTCGAGCTTGGGAACGTGATCGCCGCCGTCGCGGGTCAGGACGAAGTTGCCGACGATCTGCCCCTTGGCCTCCCGCGTTCTGTTGACCTCGGACGCGCTCAGGACCTCGAAGGCCTTCGCGAGCCATTCGTTGGTGAGCTCGGCGGCCCGTTTGGCCGCATCGTCGTCCTCATGACCGGCGACCGGAGCGACACGGACGACGTGATCGTCGAACGTTTCTTTGGCGACGCCGAGGCTTCCCTCGCGCCCGTACGCGGGATCTGAGTTCTCCACCTCGGCCGACAGGGGACCCTCTTCCGATCTCAGGAGGAGGACCCCGCGGTGTCCGACGGTTGCCTTGAACTCGAACGACCCTTTATCGAGCGTCACCTTCTTCTGGACCTCTCCCGCGAGGTCGGAGGCCTCGTGTGAAGTTAGCGAGCGCCACACACAGCGATCGAGGATGACCCACTAGTCGCCGTCTTTCTCGACGGTGGCGAAGTTCACCCGGTAGGCGAGGTCGCCGCCGTTCATCTCGATGCCGGCGCCGACCGCTTCGATCGGCCCCCTGCCCGAGTGGTGTTCGCGCGGGTCGTATCCGAGGACCGAGAAGACCGCGATGTCGGATTCTGGAGCGATCCCCTCTCCGACGGTAACCACGTAGCCGTTCTTCCCCCTGGCGGCGAGTGAGTCCAGATGTGGGGTTCTCGCCGCTTCGAGCGGGGTCTTTCCGCCGAGCGCGTCGAGGGGATCATCCCCGAGGCCGTCGAGGATCACGTAGAGGATCTTCTTGAGGGCCACTACTTGACCGCCTTCACGATCGCGGCGAACTCGGCGGCTTCAAGTGACGCGCCGCCGACCAGACCGCCGTCGATGTCCGGTTGCGACATGAGCGAAGCGGCGTTGCCGGACTTGACGCTTCCTCCGTAGAGGATGCGCGCCTCCTGGGCGACCTCGGTGTCGTACTCGTCCTCGAGGACCCCCCGGATGAAAGCGATCGTCGTCTGCGCGTCCTGCGGGGTCGCGGTCTTGCCGGAACCGATGGCCCAGATCGGCTCGTAGGCGACGACCGTCTTGCGTGCTAGCTCGGGAGTGACGTTCTTGAAGGCACCGCGGATCTGGTGTTCGACCTTCGTCTCGGTCTGCGCCGTCTCGCGCTCGGCCCCGGTCTCCCCGCAGCACACGATCGGCGTCATGTCGTTGGCCCAGCACACCTTCACCTTCGCATTGACCCCTTCGTCGGTCTCGCCGAACAGCTCTCTTCGCTCGGAGTGTCCGAGGATCACGTAGTCGACGTCGAGGGCCTTCAGCATCGGGGCCGAGATCTCGCCGGTGAACGCGCCTTCCTTCTCGGCGTGAACGTTCTGGGCACCGAGCCCGAATGAGTAGCGGTCGGAGTCGATCAGGGTCTGAATCGTCCTGAGCGAGGTGAACGGAGGGCACACGACCACCTCGACCGCGTTGAAATCGTGTTCCGCCAGCTCGTGGCCAAGACCCTGCACCAGTCGCATCGCCTCGAGGTGTGTCTTCTGCATCTTCCAGTTACCCGCGATCAGCGGCTTCCTCATCCGCTTTCCTTTCTTAGTGCGGCGATGCCCGGGAGCTCGATCCCTTCGAGGAACTCGAGCGAGGCACCTCCCCCGGTAGAGAGATGTGAGACCTGATCGTCCATGGCGAGTTGCTTGAGAGCCGCGGCGGAGTCTCCCCCGCCGACGACCGAGTAGGCGCCGTTACGGGTCGCCTGGACGACTGCTTCGGCGACGGCCTTCGTGCCGGCCGCGTAGTCCTCGATCTCGAAGATGCCCATCGGGCCGTTCCACAGGACGGTCTTCGCCGTGCTGATCTCAGCCGCGAACCGCTCGGCGGACCGCGGGCCGATGTCCACTCCCAGACGGGCACCGATGCCCGCGAGCTCGACGGTTCCGTGGGCGGCTCCTTCATCGGGCGAGTCGGCCGCGACGACGTCTTCGGGGAGGAGAACCTCGACACCCTTCTCGTCCGCCTCGGCCAGGACGCCCCTGACCTCGTCGACCCGGTCCTTCTCGACCAAGGATCGCCCCACATCCTCGCCGCGCGCCACCAGGAGCGTGAACGCCATCGCACCCCCGATGCAGAAGGAGTCGACGCGACCCAGGAGGTTGCCGATGACCCCAAGCTTGTCGGACACCTTCGCTCCACCGAGGACCGCGACGAAGGGTCGCTCGGCCCTTGTGAGGATCCTCGAGAGTTTCTCGACCTCGTTCTTCAAGAGGGATCCGGCAGCCGAGGGCAACAGCTTGGCCACTCCGACCGTCGAGGCATGCGCTCGGTGGGCGGACCCGAACGCGTCGTTCACGTAGCAGTCTGCGAGTGTGGCCAGACTGCGGGCGAACCCTGGATCGTTCGTGGTCTCACCCGGCTCGAACCTCAGGTTCTCGAGCAGGATGACGTCGGCCGGGGACAGGGACGCGGCGATCGCTTCGTCGCCGATGACGGTATCCAGCACTTCCACCGGCCGCCCGAGGAGCTGCTCGAGGCGTTGACCGACCGGGGCCATGCGCAGTTCCTCCACGACCTTCCCCTGGGGGCGTCCGAGATGCGAGCAGACGATCACCCGGGCCCCTCGCTCCAGCAACGCGAGGATCGTGGGGATGGCCGCTTGGATGCGGTGATCGTCGGTGATCTGGCCGCCCTTCAGCGGGACGTTGAGGTCGCAGCGGAGCAGCACGCGCTGGCCCAGGACGTCGAGATCATCCAACGAGGGCAGCTCCGTGCGAGCGACAGGCATTCCCACCAACCTTTGCGATAGCCCGGCGTAACGACCCAAGGGTATCGGGGACGCCGAGGACGGTAGACACCGGTATCCACCCCCTCGGGTTAGCGTGGATGTTCCGACGACCGATCGACGACTGATCGCCGACCGATGGAGGAACCGTTGTCATCAGCCCGACGCTTCGGCGCCCTCGTGCTGGTAGCTGGACTTCTGGCTACCGGGTGCAGCTCTAACGAGGAGCCGTCTCCGACAGAGACCGCCGTAGAGGAGCAGTCGCCCCCGCCGGCGACCTCGGCGATCCGCGACGTCTTCGACAACTACAGGTCGGCCCTCCTGGCGGGCGACGGGGCTGCCGCCCACGGATTCCTGTCGCAGTCGTCGATCGACTTCTACGTCGAGATGAGGGATCTTGCGCTCACCGCGCCACGCGCTGAGCTCGAGGCCAGATCGCTCGTGGACCGGCTCCACGTGCTGACCTTGCGCTACGTGCTGGCCCCGCAGCGCCTTGAGAGCATGGAACCCGTGGATGTCGTCGCCTACGCGGTCGAGAGCGGTCTCATCGGCCAGGGGACGCTCCAGCAGCAAGAGCTGGACGAGATCACCGTCGAGGGTGATGAGGCAGAGGCCACGATCCTCTCCGAAGGCTCGGGCACCGAGTTCACCTACAGTTTCGTCGAGGATCCCGGCGGTTGGAGGATGGACCTCCTCGGCATCCTCGATGCGGCGAACGAGACCTTCCGCGACCTGATCGAAAGGGAAGGTATCTCCGAGACGACCTTCATCTTCGACACGATCGAAGTGATCACCGGCCAACGACCGACGAAGGTCATCTGGAACCCGCCGAACTAGGAGCGCTAACCGAGGTGGGGACACGAACTTCATGACCACGGAATGGGATATGAAGGTGTTGCCCGAGATGCTCGCCGACACGGACGGAAAACTCAGACCGCTGTTCGCTAAGACGTCGTAACCGAACCTCTAGGGGTCCGGGCCGGGCCCGACTTCCTCCGGGTCCTCGGATGGATCGCCGGCCGAGTTGTTCCTGAGTGACACGTGGCGGTTGATGAGGTAGATGTCGGCCACATACTTGAGGTCGCCCGGCTCACCACCCCATCCGGGGAGACAGGTCTCCTCAGAAACCTCGATCCCTCGCTGTCGATTGAGCTCGGCGACGTTCGGCCCGGTGGCCTTGAGTGGTTCCTTTGCGATGACCTTCCCATGCG
>JBKJZQ010000133.1:0-4159 GCA_046715095.1 Actinomycetota bacterium
TTCGAGGTCGCCTTCGAGCGTCTGATGTGTTGTTCGCGCGCTTGAAGCGTGAGCACGTAGGCGCGCTCACCGTCGGCGTCGATCGTCTCGCCGGCAATACGTCCGGGGACCTGGCGGACCAGGTCCAGCTTGGTGGCGAACAGCCCCAAGTACGGACCTCCGTAGACGGTTGGGTTCCCGAGCGACGCGCCCTCCCCCACCGCGACGTCCGCGCCTTGATCGCCGGGTGCGGCGATCACGCCCATGGCGGTCGGATCCGTCACCGCGACGGCCAGCGCGCCACCTGCGTGCGCGACCTCGGCGGCCACCTCGACGTCTTCGAGCCGTCCGAAGAAGTTCGGGGATTGAACGACGATGCATGCAGCCTCGGACGCATCGACCGAGGACCAGTCGACGGTTCCGTCGTCGCCGAACGGAACGACCTCGATGTCGAGCCCGAGTCCCGCGGTGTAGGTGCGGAGCACCTCGACGTAGTGGGGATGCACGGTGGCTCCGACGAGCGCCTTCTCCCTCTTGGTCGCGCGCACGGTGAGGTTGACCGCTTCGGTGAGAGCGTTCGCTCCGTCGTAGAGCGACGCGTTGGCAACCTCCATGCCGTAGATTTCGCACACCGAGGTCTGGAACTCGAACACCGCCTGCAGCACACCCTGGGAGAGCTCCGGCTGGTACGGCGTATAGGACGTCGCGAACTCGGCCCGCGACGCGAGCGCCTTCACCGCCGAGGGCAGATGGTGGTCGTACGCGCCCCCACCGGCGAACCCGGTCAGCCCGGCCCCCAGGTTCTTCGCGGCGAGAGCGCCGAGGTGTTCGATCAGCTCGGGTTCGGACAGTGACGGAGGAACTTCGAGCGGACCATCGAGCCTGACCTCGGCGGGGATCGGTTCGAAGAGATCGGCGATCTGTCTCATACCGATCGCCTCGAGCATGGCGCGGTCGTCGGCGTCGGTATGTGGCAGAAAATCCACTGATTACCCCTCGGTGACAGTCACTGCTTGATGAACGGAGGCTTCACGATATCGCCTTCGATCCGCCTACCGCGTGCTTCTACGGCGACCTTCTCGCCGGCCTCGGGCATATCGGCCGCGTCCCCGTACGCGAGGGCGATGCCGGTACCGAGCGTCGGAGAGAAGTTCCCCGAGCAGACCTCGCCGATGATGTCATCGCCCCGGAAGACCGGGTAGCCCTGCCTCGGGACCCCTTTGCCGGTGCAGCGAACGCCGAAGAGCTTGCGGGCCGGCCCTTCCTCCTTGACCCTAAGTAGCGCCTCCCTCCCCCGGAAGGGAGAGCCCCACGCGACCGCCCAGGACAGACCGGCCTCGACCGGGTTGGTCTCGAGCGTCAGTTCGTGCCCGTACAGCGCGTAGCCCATCTCGAGCCGGAGCGTGTCCCGCGCTCCGAGACCGACCGGGGTCGCGCCGGAGTCGAGGAGGCGCTGAAAGGCTTCGTTGGAGGTCGCCGCGGGCGCGTAGAGCTCGAAGCCCCGTTCGCCGGTATAGCCCGTGCGGGCGACGATGCCTTCCGCGCCGAACACGTCGATCGCGCTCCACGAGTGCAGCTTCAGATCGCTCGCTCCGGAGCCGGGGAAGACGCGCTCGAACACCTCGAACGAATCCGGACCCTGCACGGCGAGGATCGCGTAGCGGTGCCATTCGTCGACCGGGTCGTAGCCCTGGTCCCTGATCGCACCGGCGACCGCGATGACGTTGGAAGCATTGGGGACGACGAGCCACTCCTCCGGAGCGATCCGGTAGACGAAGATGTCGTCGATCGTGCCGCCGTCCTCGGTGAGCACCAGGGCGTACTTCGCCCGGCCGGCATCGAGGGCCTCGACGTCCGCGGTGACCGCCATCTGGAGCGACGCGCCGCCCGAGGCGCCCGTGACCCGCAGCTTCCCGAGGTGCGAGACATCGAAGATCCCGCAGTTGTTCCTGACCGCGTTGTGCTCCGCGACGATCCCTTCGTACTGCAGCGGCATCTCCCAACCGCCGAACTCGGTGAGCTTCGCGCCCAGCTTCCGGTGGGCGTCGAGAAGGGGGGTCTCTCTCTTTTCGGTCACGGGCTTAGCCGGCGAGGCCGAAGAGCGACGTGCGTTCTTCTTGGATGTCGCTGTCACCGGCGGGCGCCACCAACGGTCCCTGAGACGGTTCCTCGAGGCCGTACTTGACCAGCAGGTTCAGGTAGTCCTTCTGGTAGAGGATCTTGCAGCCGACGTCGGGATAGAGCTCCATGAGTCGCCGCGCCTTGCGATTCTTCTTGGTCACGAGCTTCTGGTTGAGCGTCGTGATCTCGATGTAGAGATCGAACGTGGGGAGATAGAAGTCCGGGCTGAAGCGCTGCGTCGGGGTGCCGTTCTTGTTCCACTCGATATCGAACGTGGACGGCTCGTACTCCCAATCGATCTGATAGAAGTCGAGCAGCTTGGCGAACTGGCGCTCGCTGTTATGGGCGAAGCTGACCGTCTCGTGGGGAAGCGACGGATGAGTCACGTTCCTGGTGCCGCCCTGCGAGATGTTCAGCCCTCCTTGGCAGTTACTCCTGGAGCTCCACTCTTGGGCTCCCCGGTGTCTGCAACGTACCCCGCCGCAGCGTCTTTGGGCCGGAGTTCGCGGAGTGTCCCATTGAGCTGTGCTTTGACCTGGTCGACCGCCACGATGGCCCCCAGTACCCCCTGGCCCTTGCGGAGGATGTCGAGGACCTCGGCATCGGAGGTGCAGGCATAAACGCCGGCCCCATCGGTCACGATCGTGGCCTTGGACCAGTCGGCGTCGAGTTCGTTGCGGACGTAGTCGATCGCCTGGCGCACCTTCTGGAGGCTGGCCCCGGCATCGGTGAGCTGCTTGATGACCTTTAGCTGGAGGAGATCGTTGAACGAATAGAGGCGCTGATCGCCCGAACCGCTCGCCTCGTGGACCGAGGGCATGACGAGCCCCGTGCGCGTCCAGTAATCGAGCTGCCGGTAGGTGATGCCGACGATCTTGCACGTCTGCGGACCCCGGTACCCGGTCTCGGTCATCTAGCTCCCCTTCTTCTCTGAGCGCTTGCTGCACATGTTTTCCACAGTTACAGCCCCGTAGTTACGGGGGTGGAATAGCGTGACAGAACCGCGCGCGCGTGTCAACGAACCCTCACACGCCGCGGGTCAAGACTTAGCTCACCCCGGAGCGCGAAAAGGGTGACTTAGGACTCGAAGTCTTCGGGGATGACCTGGTCGAGGAACTCCCGGAACTTCTCGACCTCGGTCTCCTCGTCGTCCTTCAGCTCGATGCCGGCCTGATCGAGAACCTCCTCGGAGGCGAAGATCGGGACCGCGGTCCGGACCGCGAGGGCGATGGCGTCGCGGGGGCGGGCCGAGATCTCCTTGGCCTCCCCCGCGCTCGACATCCGGATCAGCGCGTAGAAGGTCTGCTCGACGAGATCGTTGATAAGGATGCGTTCGACCTCGACGCCGGTCTCTTTGAGGATGTCGCGCAAGAGGTCGTGGGTCATCGGCCTGGGGGTCTCGATGCCTTGAAGGGCGAAGGCGATCGCCGTCGCTTCGACGGCACCGATCCAGATCGGCAGGTAACGGTCCCCGCCGACCTCCTTCAACAGCACTATCGGCTGGTTGGACGGCAGATCAACGCGTACACCGACGAGCGTTACCTCGACCATGCCCCGGAACCTAACAGAGATGCGCGTTTCCGCACCACGGCCGGGACCTCTAGTGCGCGGACGCGAACAGGCCCGGCACGAGCAGGAGCGGATCGTTGGCGAGCCTCGCCAGGTCCTTCACCGCATACAGGTCCGGAGTGTTCCGGTAGCGGCCCTGGAAGTCCATGCCGTAACCGACGACGAAGACATCGTGGATGTCGAAGCCGATGTGCTCGACCTCGACGGGGACGATCCGGCGCGCTGATTTGTCCAGGAGCGTGACCGTGCAGAGGGACCGGGGCCCCCGCTCGGCGAGGCTGCGCTTCAGGTACGTGAGCGTCAGGCCCGTGTCAACGATGTCCTCGACGATCACAACGTCTCGTCCGGTGATGTCGTGCTCGAGGTCCTTCACGATCCTCACCTGCGTGGTCTCGTTCGAGGAGTACGACGAGATCGCCATGAAGTCGACCGCGGCATCGACCGGCATCGACCGGATCAGGTCGGCGAGGAACATCGTCGAGCCCTTGAG
>JBKJZQ010000134.1:0-8533 GCA_046715095.1 Actinomycetota bacterium
GCTCGAGCTACCGCGCAGGCAAGCAGTACCGCAGCGCGGTGGCCCGTCTGTCCGGTTAGCCGCCGACGGGCAACGCTCGGCCCTCTCGCTTGGTATGAAGCTCCTACAGAGCAAGGGAGGCGGACGCATGCAGCTCAAGAACACCGTAGGCATCGTGACCGGGGCGTCGCGCGGGATCGGCGTGGTGCTCGCCGAGCACCTGGCCCGCAAAGGCGTCAACCTCGCGCTCGCCGCTCGTTCCGAGGCCGACCTCGAGAAGACCGCCGAGAAGGTCCGGGTCTATGGGATCCGGGCGATCACCGTGCCCACGGACGTGACGGACAACGCGGATCTCCGGACGCTGGTCGACCGGACCACCGGCGAGCTCGGTCCCGTAGATCTGCTCGTGAACAACGCAGGGATCGAGCGTTACACGCGGTTCGATGCCTACGACCCCGAGATGATCGAGGCGATCCTCAGGACGAACGTCACCGCGGTCGAGTTGCTCACCCGTTTCGTGCTTCCGGGGATGGTCGAACGCCGCAGGGGGCACATCGTCAACATCTCCTCGGCCGCAGGGAAGACCGCGGTTCCCTACAACACGGTCTACTCCTCCTCCAAGCACGCGCTGGTCGGATTCTCCTGGTCACTACGCGAGGAGATGAAGCCGCTCGGCATCGGGGTCTCGGTGGTGTGTCCGGGGTTCGTGAGCGATACCGGCATGGCGCACTCCTGGATGAACGGGAGGAAGGCTCCCAAGGTCGCCGGCATGGTCTCTCCGCAGAAGGTCGCCGAGGAGACGATCCGCGCCATCGAGAAGGACAGAGCCGAAGTCATCGTGTCCGGGGGACTGGGAAAGATCGTGGACGTCCTCCACGCGATCTCGCCGGCACTGACCACGTCGATCGCTCGCCGAAGTGGCCTCTACGCGTTCCTCGAGAAGGAGGCCGAGAAGGGCGCCCGGTAAGCACTGACGCACAACCGCGGGGGTGGTTAAGTTGCGTTGGGTGGCGGTCGGGAGTAGTGGTACCCCCTGGGTATGATGGCGCCCGCAGGTAACTTCTAATTCGTCAGGAGGAAGATCGGGATGACATACACCATCGCTGAGCCGTGTATCGGCGTCAAGGACCGTGCGTGCGTGGACGAATGTCCCGTCGACTGCATCTACGAAGGCGACGATCAGCTCTACATCCATCCGGAGGAGTGCGTCGACTGCGATGCCTGCCTGCCGGCCTGTCCGGTCGATGCCATCTTCCCCGCGGACAACGTCCCGTCCGAGTGGGAGAACTACACCCTCCTGAACGCCCAGTGGTTCGAGCAGAACCCCGAGGCATCGGGCGGCGCCATGGAGAGCCCGTTCGCCCCCGCGGAGGAGCGCGGCGAATAGAGCTTCCGGTGGTTGAGCGGATCGATCCGGCCGCTCTCCACTCTGAGGCCGCGTGGCAAACCCGCCTGGGGACCCGGATCTCGGTGAGGTACCGCACCGGAGACGCCGCGCATCCGTTCGGCTCGTCGGCGGGACTCCTGCAGTCCGTCGGACCGGGACCAGACGCAACACCCTGCCTCGTCATCCTGACCCGGCGCGGCGAAGAGAGGATCGTTCCCCTCGGGGCGATCGAGGTTGCCAAGGTCCTTCCCCTTTAGGAATACGCCGGGAAGGCACTATGGTTGTAGGAAATAAGGCGTTTCGCCTCGGCGAATCGCAGAACAGGGCGATTCGCCTCGGCGTAATCGCGGAATAGAAGGTTTCTCTTGAGGAGGCAGTCTTAATGTCGGCCCAGATCGCTCCCCCGGATTCGGAGCCAACCGGCACGGGACAAGAGCGTAGGGAACTCGATGGGGTCGTGATCAGGTTCGCCGGGGACTCCGGCGACGGGATGCAGATGACCGGGGACCGTTTCACTTCGGTGAGCGCGTTCCTCGGCAATGATCTCTCGACCCTTCCGGACTTCCCCGCCGAGATCCGTGCTCCGCCGGGACGCTCGCGGGGGTCTCGGCCTTCCAGATCCACTTCTCCGATCACGACATCCTGACTCCCGGGGACCAGCCGGGGGTTCTTGTTGCGATGAACCCGGCGGCCCTCAAGGCGAACCTGAAAGATCTCCTCCCCGGCGGCCTTTTGATCGTCAACGAAGACGCCTTCGACAACCGCAACCTCGAGAAGGTCGGTTACGCGGCCAACCCCCTCGATGACGGATCGCTCGAGGGCTTCCAGGTGACGCGCATCCCCATGACCAAGATAACGATCGCGGCGGTCAAGGATTCGGCCCTGAACAAGAAAGAGGCCGAGCGCTCGAAGAACATGCTGGCGCTCGGGGTCATCTGCTGGATGTACGGCCGCCCGCTCGAACCAACGATCGCGTGGCTCGAGAAGAAGTTCTCGAAGAAGCCTGAGATCGCCAACGCCAACATCGCCGCCCTGAAGGCCGGCTATGCCTTCGGTGAGACCGCGGAGCTGGCGGCTTACTCGGTCAAGCCAGCGACGCTCGCGCCCGGGACCTACCGGCGCATCACCGGCAACCAGGCGATCGCGTTCGGGCTGATCGCTGCCAGCGTGCAGTCCAAGGTGCCGCTGCTCCTCGGCTCGTACCCGATCACCCCTGCATCCGACATCCTCCACGAGCTGTCCCGGTACAAGAACTTCGGGGTCAGGACGATCCAGGCCGAAGATGAGATCGCGGCGATATCGATGGCGATCGGCGCCTCGTTCTCGGGCCACCTCGGCGTGACGACGACGTCGGGGCCGGGTCTGGACCTCAAGAGCGAGGCTCTCGGCCTCGCCGTGTCGCTCGAGCTGCCGCTGTTGGTGATCGACGTCCAGCGCGGGGGCCCGTCGACGGGACTGCCGACCAAGACCGAGCAATCGGATCTCTTGCTCGCGATGTACGGCCGGCACGGCGAGTCGCCGCTGCCGATCGTCGCGTCCTACTCGCCGCCGTCCTGCTTCTGGGCCGCGATCGAGGGAGCTCGCCTCGCGCTCAAGTACATGACCCCGGTGATCATCCTGTCGGACGGCTACCTCGCGAACGGCGCCGAACCGTGGCGCATCCCGGCGGTCGAGAAGCTGCCCGAGATTCCGGTCAGGTTCGCGTCCCAGCCCAACGTGGGTGAGGACTTCTGGCCGTACCTGAGAGATGAGACCACGCTCGCCCGTCCGTGGGCGATCCCCGGAACGCCGGGACTCGAGCACCGCATCGGTGGGCTCGAGAAGGCCGACGGGAGTGGCAACATCTCCTACGACCCCGACAACCACAACCTGATGACGCTTCTCCGTCAGGCCAAGATCAAGGCGATCGAGGAAGACATCGATCCGCTCGAATGGGACGGCGATGACGACGCCAGGGTGCTGGTGCTCGGATGGGGATCGACCTACGGAGCGATCGGGGCCGCGTGCAGGCGTCTGCGGCTCAGGGGCCTCAAGGTCGCCCGCGCGCATCTCAAGCATCTCAACCCGTTCCCCAAGAACACCGGCGAGCTCCTCAGTCGGTTCGACGTGGTCATCATCCCGGAGATGAACATGGGGCAGCTATCGAAGCTGATCCGTGCGGAGTTCCTGATCGATGTCATCTCTATCAACCAGGTCAAGGGCCTCCCGTTCAGAGCGGGGGATCTCGAAGCGGAGATCGAGGAGCACATATGAGCGAGTCAGAGCGCGCCACCCTGAGCTGCACGCCCACCGCGATCGGGGAAGCATGAGCCAGCCGCAAGATCCAACGACCGAACGAGGGATCACCGAGGCGTCGGGAGGGGTTTCAACCCTGACGCGCCAGGACTTCATGTCGGACCAGGAGGTTCGGTGGTGTCCCGGTTGCGGTGACTACGCGGTCCTCGCCGCGGTTCAGAGCGTGCTTCCGGGCCTGGGGATTCCGCGCGAGAAGTTCGTGTTCGTCTCGGGCATCGGTTGCTCGAGCCGGTTCCCTTATTACATGAACACCTACGGGATCCATTCGATCCACGGGCGCGCCCCGGCGTTCGCTACCGGTATCGCCACCGCCCGCCCCGATCTCAACGTGTGGGTGGTCACCGGGGACGGCGATGGTCTCTCGATCGGCGGTAATCACCTGATCCACGCGCTGCGGCGCAACGTGAACCTGAAGATCCTTCTGTTCAACAACCAGATCTACGGGCTCACCAAGGGTCAGTACTCGCCGACCTCGGAGCGGGGAAAGGTCACGAAGTCGACGCCGTTCGGCTCGCTCGAGGCCCCCTTTAATCCGGTGTCTCTCGCGCTCGCCGCCGAAGCGACCTTCGTGGCGCGCACGTACGACGTCGAACGCAAACACCTTCCCGAGATCCTCCGGCGCGCAGCCGCCCACAGGGGCAGCGCGTTCGTCGAGATCTATCAGAACTGCAACATCTTCAACGATGGGGCGTTCGTGGCCCTGACCGGAAAGGGAGGGTCGGGTAACCGGGTCTACCTCGAGCATGGGAAGCCGATCTTGTTCGGGCCCGATAACTCGAAGGGGGTCCGGATGAATAAGGACAGCGCCCTTGAGGTCGTCAACGTGGCCGATGCCGGTCTCGACCAGATAATGGTTCACGACGAACACCACGAGTCCCAGAGCCTCGCGTACGCTCTCTCGCGCCTGGCGAGCGGGCCAACGATGCCGACGCCGCTTGGCGTCTTCCGGGAAGTAGAGAAGCCGGTGTACGGAGACGGGATCGAACATCAACTCCGCATGGCGGCGGAACAACAGGGCCCCGGCGATCTGTCTAAGCTGCTGAACTCCGGCGACACCTGGACGGTCGACTAGAACCGGCTGCAGGCGGCGGCCGTCGAGAGAGGAGATCGGATGCAGGACCGTATCGAGACCCTCGCGGCGAGGCTGCTGCGGGAGGGCGAAGCAGAGGACATGGAGTCGGCGCGGGCGATGGCGACCCGGCGGCTCGAAGATTCCGACGCACGCACCGAGGATCCGGCGGTGCACGATCACGAACACGATGGTGTGATCCGGCGCACCTCGAGCGAGACCGCAGCCGTGGGGGATACCGGCGTGGTCAAGCGCGCTCACGACGGCGAATAATCTCCACGCATGCCTGAAGCACTTCACGGCGGATTCGCCGTGTCCCGCGCACTGAAAGCCCTCGGGGTCGACAACCTCTTCACGCTATCGGGCGGACACATCTTCCCGATCTTCGACGGTTGTCATAACGACGGCATCCGGATCGTCGATGTCCGGCACGAGCAGACCGCGGGGTACGCGGCCGAGGGTTGGTCCCGTCTGACGAGATCCCTCGGGGTCGCCGCAGTGACCGCCGGGCCGGGAGTCACCAACGTGATGAGCCCACTTGCCCAGGCGGGGTTCAACGGCGCGCCGGTGCTCGCTCTCGCAGGTCGAGCTCCCATGTTCCGCTGGGGCCAGGGTTCGCTCCAGGAGATCGATCACGTTCCCTTCGTCGCTCCACTCGCGGGCGCCCAGACGCTCACCGACACGGCGACCGTTGCCGCCGAGGTGATCGCGGCCGGTCTCCGCGCGCTGACTCCTCCCCGCGGTCCCCAATTCCTCGATCTTCCCCTCGATGTCCTTTTCAACGCGGCCGAGTTTGAGGTCCCGGAACCGGGGGCGGTCGACGTTGCCGCGGGGAACGACGACGACATCGCCCGGATCGCCCGTCTCATCGAGGGCTCGACCAGACCCGTCGTGATCGCCGGGTCGAACGTGTGGCTCGATCGTGCCGAGGGTCTGCTCCGGGGGTTCGCCGAAGCAACCGAGATCCCGATCTACATGAACGGGGGGGGCCGGGGTTGTCTGCCGGCCGATCACCGGCTGGCGTTCTCGCGCAGCCGTTCGGCCGCGGTGAGAGATGCGGACCTCGTCATCGTGGCCGGAACGCCGATGGACTTCCGTCTGGGGTTCGGGCAGGGGTTCCCGTCGGGCTGCAAGATCGTGCATCTCGAGTCCCATCCGGACCTCGTGGCCGGCCATGTCGAACTCGATACCGGCATGGGTGCGTCGCTTGCCTGGATCTTCGAGTCCTTGACCGGCGCGGTGGAGACCGCTCCCGATACGAAGGAATGGCTCGGCCGGTTGGGTGAGGCCGAGGAGAAGAAACGGGCCGCGGCCGAGGCCGAGCTCCATGCGGACGCTCAACCGATCCACCCGATGCGCATCTACGGGGAGCTCACCAAGGTCCTCGACCGCGATGCGGTGGTGATCGGCGACGGCGGCGACTTCGTCTCTTACGCCGGTCGCGAGATCCCCTCGTTCGAAGGGGGCCGCTGGCTCGATCCCGGCCCGTTCGGTTGCCTCGGTGCGGGACCCGGATACGCGATCGCCGCGCGCCTCGCCAACCCGGAAGGCCAGGTCTGCCTGCTCTACGGCGATGGAGCGCTCGGGTTCGCGGGCATGGAGCTCGAGGCGATCGTCCGCCACAAGCTTCCGGTCGTCGCGGTGGTCGGCAATAACGGCATCTGGGGCCTCGAGAAGCATCCGATGAAGAACATGTACGGCTACGATGTCGCCGCCGACCTCCAGCCGGGGGTCCGGTACGACCGCATGATGGAGGCCTTCGGAGGCAAGGGGGAGATGGTGACCGAGCCGGACGAGATCGGTCCCGCCCTCAAGCGAGCCTTCGATTCCGGGGAGCCGTACCTGGTCAACGTCCTCACCGATCCGGAGATCGCCTACCCTCGCTCCGCTAACCTTGCCTGAGGGCCTGCGTGATCTGGCATGAGGTGTGGCACGCCCTGGTCCTGGGGTCGACCTTGTTCGCCGCCGCCGGCGCGGTCATTCTGGCCATGGCCCCACTCTTCTTCGATGCCCCACCGGCGGGGCTGACGGGGGGCCGTAAGGCGGTCCTGGGGCTACTTCTCGTTGCGGTCGTCCTGCTCGTCCTGGAATGGACGGTCGTCCATCCTCGTTGAACGTCTTGGAGAACGACCCGGCAGCCGGTATAATGACCGGGCATCCCTTACAATAGGGCATCCCTTACAACAGAAGGAGCACAGCCAGTGACATCCACCATCACCGCTCCGGTCACGATCACCGATGCCGCTGCCAAGAAGGTGGCCGAGCTCCTCGAGCGTGAGGTATTGAGCGCTCCCGAGGAGCACGAGGGCAAGGAGTACGCCCTTCGTATCGCCGTACAGCCCGGTGGCTGCGCGGGGCTGCGCTACGCCCTCTACTTCGACGACCGCCAGCTGGACGGCGACATCGTGAACGAGGTCTCCGGGGTGAAGATCAGGGTCGACAAGATGAGCTCTCCGTACCTATCGGGTGCCTCGGTCGACTGGGTCGACGGCCTCCAGCAGTCCGGCTTCACGGTCAACAACCCCAACGCCAAAGGCACATGCGCCTGCGGGGACTCCGCTCAGTTCTAACCGGGTCGGAGTAACAAGGAGCCGCCTTCGGCGGCTCCTTCCGCGCAATGCACCCGGGCGTCGACTGCGGGGGCTAGTATCTGGCTGCTCATCTAGAGCGGGGGAGGGACCGGCCCGGTGATCCCGCCGCAACCGTCTGTCCGGCGACGTTGCCCGAAAGGGCGTTCGGGGAGGTAGGTGCGAATTCCGGCCCCCTTTTCCGGGAGGGAAGATGAGCGGACTAGGGAGCGCATGGCCGCCTCCCCCTTCCCGGGGGAGGTTTTCTTGTGTCTGAGGGCGTAGAGAGAAAGGGCAAGGCATGACCATCCGAACCACGGTTGTCGGGTCGTATCCGAAGCCACCGGACGAGGGCGAGACCTTCGTCGTTCGAAAGACGATCCACGGGATCGACAAAGGGGCCACCACGGTCGACGACCTCCACGAGGCCCAGGACGTTCTCGTGCGGAAGATGATCTCCGAGCAGGAAGCCGCAGGGATCGACGTCATCACCGACGGACACGCCCGCTGGGATGACCTCCTCACGCCGTTCGCGTCGCACATGGCCGGGTTCGAGATCGGCGGTCTGCTGCGGTGGTTCGACAACAACGTGTACTACCGGCGCCCGATCTGCACCGGCGACATCGAGTGGCGCGGCCCCGCCTCGGTCGATGCGTTCCGTTTCGCCTCCGAGGCGGCGACCGGGGTGGTGAAGGCCGTGATCCCCGGCCCGGTGACGTTCGCTCGGCTGTCGGTCGACGAGCACTACAACGACCACGAGGCCTTCGTGCTTGCGATCGCCGGTGTGCTCGCGCAGGAGGCGTTCGAGCTCGAGGCCGCCGGTGCCGAGATCATCCAGATCGACGAGCCCGCGCTGCTGGGAGCTCCAGAAGATCTCGACCTTGCACGCCGGGGGCTCGAGATCATCACCGGGGAGCTGAAGCGGGAAGAGACGACGACCGTGCTCGCCACCTACTTCGGCGACGCTAAACGCCTCGGAACCGCCCTCTTCACCCTGCCCGTCGATGGGTTCGGGCTCGATCTCGTCGCAGGTCCCGAGAACTCCAGGCTGATCCCGTCGTTGCCGCGCGGCAAGAAACTCCAGGCCGGGATCGTCGATGCGCGCAACACGATGCTCGAGCCCGTCGAGGTCCTCGCCGCGCAGATTGCCGAGCTCGCGTCGACCGTGGGGGCGGAGAACCTCATGGTCAGTCCCTCTGCGGGGCTCGAGTTCCTCCCCCGAGAGAAGGCGAGGGC
>JBKJZQ010000135.1:0-13752 GCA_046715095.1 Actinomycetota bacterium
CGAGTCGGTGTAGCTCGTCGGCGTGAGCCTCCGGTTGCGGGCCCACTCGATCTCGGTCGCGAGGTCGCCTGCGGGCCTGAAGCGGTAGGGCTTGGGGAGCGTATTAGCGATCTGCCTCAGCGCGACGCCTTTCGAGGGAAGGATCTGGCCGGGAGGCTCGTCCCCGAGGTGATGGAGTTGGGCAAGCGCGGCGGAGTGGAAGGTCCGGGCTCGCACGCCTTCGACCCCGAGGGCGGCCAACCGGGACCGCATCTCGCCTGCAGCTTTATCGGTGAACGTGACCGCGAGGATCTCCGAGGCTCGGAAGGTCTTCGAGCTCACCTGGTTGGCGATGCGCCTGGTGATCGTCGTGGTCTTACCCGACCCGGCCCCCGCAAGGATGCACACGGGGCCTCGTACCGCCTTGACCGCACGCCGCTGTTCCGGGTTCAGCCCCGCGATCACATTTTCGATGCTCACCGCATCAGGACGTTGTCGATGCTCACCCCGTCACCTTAAGGGGGCCCTGTGACGAAGCCGGGGACCATGGGGAAACCTTGTCCCTCAGTGGTCTCCGGGGTAGACGTCGGTCTCGGATTCGTGCCACACGGGGTGGTCGCCGGAGGTCTCGACGTTGAACCCGTAGTCGTAGACGAGGCTGCCGCCGTAGGTTGCGCCGATCGAAACCAGGGCCCCGGCGATCACCGACAAGGCGACTGCTCCGGTCGACGGCAGGTCCTCTCCCCACCGGATGATCAGGTCGACCGCGCCCCGCGCGGTCACGGTCAGCATCGCCGCCATGTGGACGTTGGCGGTGCGCCACGCCTGGGTGTGCTTCTGCGTCGACTTGAACCAGTCCCAGAACCCGGTCACCGCGGTCGGGACCGAGACCGCGCCTCCGAAGGCGAGGACATAGGTAGCGGCGATGAAGAAGTTGTGAGCGGTCTCTGATCCATCCGTCGAGAACAGGGCGACGAGGTCGAACGCGGCGGCCATTATGTAGGCGGCTACCGGGATGTCGGTCAGCGGGGGATGGGTCGGCTTGCCGGCCAAGCCTCTGATGCCTTTGAACTTCCGCCCCTTGAGCGTGAGCGCCGGTTTGATCGAGAACAGCCTGGCCATCGTCCCTCCTGGAATTCGTCGTCCCGCCCAGTCAAACTAGTACATGGATCCCGTCAACCCTCGTCTATCTCTACTCTCTCGAGCACGACATCGTTCACCGGACGATCCATCGCGCCCGTCGGGACTGCGGTGATCTTCTCAACAACGTCGTAACCGTCGGTAACCTCGCCGAAGATCGTGTGCTTCCCGGTCAGGTGGCCGGTGGGTCCGACCGTCACGAAGATCTGGGAGCCGTTCGTGCCCGGACCGGCGTTCGCCATGGCAAGCAACCCGGGCTTGTCGAACGAGGGAGTCCCGGGACCGACCTCGTCCTGGAATTGGTAGCCGGGGCCGCCCATCCCGGTCCCGGCGGGGTCCCCGCCCTGGATCATGAACCCGGGGATCACCCGGTGGAAGATCGTGCCGTTGTAGAGAGGCTCGGTCTTGCGCTGGCCATCGGTGGGGTCTTGCCATTCCCTCTTGCCCGTGGCGAGCTCGACGAAGTTGGCGACCGTGATCGGAGCGTGCTCGGGCATGAGGCGGACCTTGAACGTGCCCTCGGAGGTCACGAATGTCGCGTTGGAGGCCATGCTGTCCCTTCCGTAGTCTTGTCTTGTCGGTCCAACACTAGCCGCCCTCGGCGCGGGTCATGGGCCTTCCCCATATGCCCCGATCGTGGTGAAGTGGCGGGCACCATATGCCGATGGTCTATAGACGTTGTCTCAACCTTCCGAGGGGGTTGTTCGCATCTTGTTGCATCGTTCGCTTCACGGGTCGCGTGCGGGTAAGTGGTTGATCGCTTCGCTCGCCGCGGTGAGCCTCATCGCCATGGCGGTGCCTGTTTCGGCCCTTCCGCGCTCGGCTAGCTTCGGTCCCATGGCCGATGCGCCCGCCGGTTACGACGGTCAAGACACCTGTTCTCCGACCGCGAAGCCGGGGGTGGTCGCGTTTTCGAACATGCTGATGAACGCGTTCCCTCAGACCGGCTCCTACGGGATCGTCCGCGCGTGCGATGTCGGGGGGACGAGCGAGCACAAGGAAGGTCGCGCGTTCGACTGGCGGGCGAACGTCTCGGTCCCATCCGAGAAGGAGGCTGTCGAGACCGCGCTCGACTGGCTCCTCGCCGAGGACAGATACGGCAACGACTTCGCCATGGCGCGCCGCTTCGGGATCATGTACGTCGTCTGGAACCGGCGCATCTGGGGAAGCTGGGGTGGCTGGTCGACCTACTGCGTACAGCAGGAGATCGGCTGTGTGAAACCGGGAACCAAGGAGATCCGGCACCCGCACACCGACCACGCTCACTTCTCCTTCTCGTGGGACGGCGCCAAGAAGAGGACCACAGGTTGGAAACCAGACCGTTCGCTGGTGGCCGCGATCGGATCGCCGTCCTCGGTTGACGGCTACGTTCTTGCAGGACGCAACGGCGGGATCGCTCCCTTCGGCGTTCCCTACCTCGGTTCCAAGTCGGATCTCTACATGCCGCATGCCGCCGTGGACGTGGCCGCCTATCCGTCGGGATACGGCTACTGGATCCTCTTCGGTAACGGTCAGGTTTCGGCTTTCGGCGACGCGGAGTACAAGGGCGGCGCCAAGAACGAGAAGGCCGGGAGCTTCGTCTCGATGGCTGCTCGGCCCGATGGGCGCGGCTACTGGCTTGTCAACGAGGGCGGAAGGGTCTTCGCGTTCGGCCGCGCGGACCAGTTCGACGGTCTGGCGGCCGGCGAGGTTCACATCGCCGGCATCGCCGCGTCGCCCACGGGAGAGGGCTACTGGCTGTTCGGTCAGAGCGGACGCGTTTATGCGTTCGGAGACGCCGAGTCGCTGGGGGAGGTATCCGAAGAGGACTTCGCCGATCCAGTGGTCGGTGGAGCCTCCAACGGTTCGCTCGGATACTGGATGGTGACGAGCGCAGGTCGCCTCTTCGCGTTCGGGGACGCGGTCGATCACGGCTGCGTGACCGACAAGAAGTTCAAGGGCGAGATCGTCGGCATCGACGCCGCCCCGGGCGGTGAGGGCTACTGGCTCGTGACGAGCCAGGGACGCGTGTTCGCGAGAGGCGATGCGGCTGCGCTTGGTGGTCTCAGCGGACCGAACCTCACCCGCCAGACGATGGACGCGCGGCCCTCGAGACCGGCGACGATGCCGGAAGGCGACGCCCCCGCACGCTGACCCCCTCCGGACGCACGCAAAGACACTTTGAGTAGCGTAGAGCGCGGCCGGCAGCGCTCTGGGGACCTCAAAGTCACTTTGGGGGCGGGGGTGGGGGAGTATCGGGGCATGGGACGCGATCAGATCAGGACCACCCACCTCGGTCAGTTCACCCGGGAGTCGGCCAACGAGATCGCCGGGAGGCTCGAGAAGGCGGAGATCACCTGGTGGTACAAGGAGCCGGGGTTCTTCTCCCGGATCTGGGAGTACGGCGTCCGCGTGTTCGTCGATGAGGTCCGCCTCGAGGAGGCCCGGGCCATCGCAGGCGAGGTCGTGAGGCGCCGGGCCGAAGAGATCAAGAAGAGCAAGGACCGATGACCTCGGAGATCAGCGACGACGATTTCGATGAACGCTGGCGAGCGCTCGAGTCCCCCTACCGACGCAAGATCGCGGCCCTCGCCCACTCGGGTCGAACGTCCGACGATCCCCACGAGGCCTCCCTGGTCCTGGGGTACGCCCGGCGCCGTCTCCACCCCTTTGAGCTCTGGGGCGTGAGCGCGGTGGTGGTCGTCGCCTACGCCGCCATAGCTGAGGTCTTCTTCGGCGGACCCGACGCGCTGATCGTCGCGCTCCTGATCGGTGCGGTGGCGGTGCTGTTCTTGATCCGGCGCGGCGGGCTGGAGACGGCCGTCTCGAAGAGCGAAGAAGCCATCAGGAACGCACCCCTGCCAGCGCCCGAGCAGGTCGAGGCTACCGACGACGCCCGGAACATCGAGAATGCCGGCGACGATCAGGATCCGGTCGCGTAGGCCCCGAGATCACCGTGATCGGGGGAGAGGCTCAGTCCCCGGCGCAGCTGGCGGCCTCCTCGACCCCGGTCACGTCGTCGCCCTCATCCTTGTCGTAGTAATCGTGTCCGGGACCGCCCCGTCCGATGTCGTTGCCGGAGATCCCGTCGACGGTGTAGAGACAGTCGCTACTCTGGCCCCCCTCGATGATGTCCGGGCCTTCGAACCCTCGGAGGTTGTCGCGGCCTTCATTGCCCTTGAGGGTGTCGGCCCCCTTGTTGCCGTCGAGGATGTCGTGACCCTTTCCGCCTTTGACCCCGTCGCTGCCTTTGCCTGCGATGAGCGTGTCGCCCCCGCTTCCGCCCAAGAGGATGTCGTCTCCCCCGTTGCCGCGGATGAAGTCGTCGCCGCCTTTGCCGCAGATCACGTCATCGTCTGGGGTTCCGCGTAGATCATCGTCACCGTTCGTGCCGGTCATGGTGCAGATGGAAGAGGTCCCCGCTGAAACGAGGCCCATCGGAGCAGCCACAGCAACCAAGCAGGCGGCCAGGAGAAGCGCGATAAGGGGCTTGCGGACCATGACGACCTCCCGTTCGGGGTTGGAACCGAAACATACTCCGAAAGACCCCTCGACGGCGGGGCGCGGAAGAGAGTTAACGGACGATTGCAACCTTGATGGTGAGTCCGGCGATTTCTCCGGGAAGGTAAAGAGCTCGGATCCCCTGACGTGCGCAGACGGCCGCAAGGTCACCGTCTTCAAGCAAAAGGGTAAGGAGCAGGACCCGAAGATCGACAAGAAGATCGCCAGCGATACCGCGGGACTTCAGGGCTCGGATTACACGTGGTCCACGGGGAACACCGGGGTATCCGGCAAGTTCTACGCCCAGGCCAAGAAGACTCCCGAGTGCAAGGGCGACCGTAGCAAGACGGTCACGACCACCAAGTAGTAGCGGTGAGCTGGGCCGGGCCGAGCTTCGTTCAAGGCCCGGTCCAGTATCGCCCTGCTCTTGCTTCGTTCGGTACGAAGAAATCGCACTAAGCTTGAGCCATGAGTGATTCCGACGATCAGCCTGCCATCGCCGAACTGAATTCGAAAGCGAATCTCGCTCGGCTGCTCGACGAGCTTGCCGAGAATCCCGAGCGCATCGATTCCGTCACCGAGCGGGTCAAGGAGATGTTCGGGGAGAGGCGAGCGATCCTGGTCCTCGACATGAGTGGCTTCACTCGTGCGACGCAACGGGGGGACCTCATCTCTTATCTCCTCATGATCAATCAGATGCAGCGTTTGGCGGTTCCCACGGTGGAGAAGCACGGCGGCATCTTCGTCCGGGCGGATCACGACAACCTCACCTGCTTGTTCGATGAGGTTCTGCCGGCGATCGAGGCCTCTCGCACGATCACGGCTCAGCTGGAGACGGTGAACGTCGTGCTGCCCGCGGACAGGGAGCTCTACGTCGCGATCGGTATCGGGTTCGGCTCGCTCCTTAACGTCGAGAATCAGATCATCTATGGCAACCAAGTCAACCTCGCATCGAAACTAGGCGAGGACATCGGTCAGCTCGGGGACATCCTCCTCACCGAGGACGCGTACCGGCGCGTTGAGGACGAGGACGTCAAGTGTATGGAGCACAACGTGACGGTTTCGGGTATCGACGTTTGTTACTACGAAGTGACCGGCTGATCCGTTTTTGCGTATGGCTTTGGCGCTACAGTCGTAGGTAAGGGTGGACTGACCCGCCTCCCGATTCCTTGCTATTCACCGGGCAGAAGGGCGGACCTGGCCGCGCGACTCGATCTGTGAAGTCTCGGTGTGAAGTCTCGGTGTGAAGTCTCGGTGCCCGCGTCCAATCCGCGGCCAGTCCGCATGGTGGGGAGGGCTAGAACATGAGAAGGGCCCTCTGATCTGCGCTTTTAGTAGTGGGTCGCCGGGGAATCGAACCCCGAACCTACTGATTAAGAGTCAGTTGCTCTGCCAATTGAGCTAGCGACCCCGCCGAGGAGTGTACCAACGGGCGCGGTCGGGCCTTACCGTGACGGAGAGGGCGACCGACCGGATTTGAACCGGCGACATCCCGGACCACAACCGGGTGCTCTAACCAGGCTGAGCTACGGCCGCCATGGTGTCCCGCGGGACGTCAGGAAGGTTAGCCCATCGCCGCAAGGAGTTCAGTCACCCGGTCGACATCGTCCGTTGAGTGGTAGTGACAGAACCCGATCCGCACCGCTCCGCCATGATCCTCGAGACCGAGGCGCTCCATGACCGCCAGGGCGTAGTAGTTGCCGTCCCACACGAACACGCCCTCGGCTCCGAAGCGCTCGGCGACCTCCAGAGGGCTCTTGCCCTCTACCGTCAGCGCGAACGTGGGGGTGCGTTCCTCGAGGCGACCGGGGTCGGCGATCCCGAAGAGCTTTACGTGTTCCATATGAGATACCGCGTCGATGAAGCGGGCGGAGAGGCCTCTTTCGTGCGAGACCGTCCCCGCCATCGCAGAGGTGATCCTCGAACGACGGTCGCTTCCGTGACCTAGCGACGCGAGGTGGTCGACGCATGCAGTCAGGCCGGCGAGGGCCTCGTGGCTCATCGTTCCGGTCTCCCACCTGTCGGGGGCTTCGTTGGGAGCCGGGCGGACCTTGTAGGGATGCCATCTCTCGAGATGTTCCTTGGGGGCGTAGAAGATCCCGAGGTGGGGGCCGTAGAACTTGTACGGCGAGCAGAGGAGGGCGTCGACGCCGAGGTCCTTGACGTCGATCGGCCCGTGAGGCGCATAGTGAACCGCGTCAGCGATCGCCAGTGCCCCCGACGCGTGAGCTCGGGCAGCGATCTCCCTGCCACGAGGGATCGTTCCGACGGCATTGCTGGCCATCGTGAACGCGACGATCCTGGTCCGCTCGGAGAGGGCAGCGTCGAGGGACCCCATGTCGAGCGTGCAATCCGAATCGTCGATGTCTGCCCACTTCACCGCGGCCCCCGTGTCCTCGGCAACCGCGAGCCACGGCGAGATGTTCGCGTCGTGGTCGAGAGTTGTCACGACGATCTCGTCATCAGCGGTGAGGTCACGTGCCAGAGCCCGCGATAGGGCGAAGTTCAGCGTCGTCATGTTCCACCCGAAAGCGACCTCGCCGGGCGAGCATCCGAGAAGATCCGCAGCCGCCTTCCGGGCCCCCGTTATCAACGCGTCGGTCTCTTCCGACGTGACGAACGTTCCCCCGGAGTTGGCGTTGCAGCTTCGGAGGTAGCCGGCCATCGCCTCGATGACGGTCTCGGGCACCTGCGTACCGCCCGGTGCATCGGCATAGATCGCCGGACGTCCTCCGACCTTTCGTCGAAGGGCCGGATATTGCCGCTTGAGGGCATCGACATCGATCGACATCCGGCGATCGTAGAGGAGATCAGGCGAAGGGTTCTTGGTACTCCTCGACCCGCTCGGCATGACGCGCTTTCATCTCACCGCGCTTGGCGAAGAAGATCATCAATCCGAAACCCAATGCGGCAACGGCAGCGGCGATGAGGAAGGCGCCCTGGTAGCCTGCGGTCTCTGCGATCCATCCCGTGGACAACGCACCGAGACCGAAGGCAAGGTCGAAGAACGCCGTGAACGTGCCGACCACCGACCCCCGTTCGCGGGCCGGGGCCGCCGATAGTGCGAGCGCCATCAGCGTCGGGAACGCGAGGGCCTGACCGATGGCGAAGATCGCAGCTCCGACGAACAATCCCTGCGGCTCGACCCAGATCCCCATCACGACCAAGCCCGATGTCGAGAACGCCAGGGCAGTCCTCACGACTCGTCGCGTGCCGAAGCGATCGGGGATGCGAGCGCCGAGCGACCTGAAGCCCAGGATGATCACCGAGTAGGTGAAGAACACGACCTTCGAGCCGGACATCCCGAGTTGCAGCGCGTACAAGGGGATCAGGGTGTTGAAGCCTGCGAGGCCCCATACGCTCGTCGCAAGGATGACTCCCGGAAGAAGACCGGCTGGATGAACGACCCTCCTCCGCGCGGACACCGGTTCGTCGGGGTCGAACTCGGGGCGCGTGTCGGGGATCGATAGAGCGATGAGCGTCGCGGCCAACGTGGCGGCCGCCGCGACGATGAAGGCAAGCGAGAAGTTGTCGGTCCCCAACACCGATTCCCCGAGCACCGGGCCCACCGCCAGGCCCCCGTACAGCGCGAGCGAGAAGAAGCTGAGCGCCTCTCCCCGGCGTTCGTTGGGAGCAAGATCGTTGATCGCGCTGGCTGCACCAACGTAGAAGGCGGCCTCGCCGATACCGGTGGTCAGCCGCAGCAGGATCAGAGGTAGGAAGGAGTGCACGAACAAGAGACCGAGGATGGAGATGCCCACCAGCGCGGAACCCCCGATCATCAAGACCCGCCGGCCCTTGGAGTCGCCGAGCCTCCCGATGAACGGGCGGATCAACACCGCCGAGATGCCGAATGCCCCAACCGCGAAACCGACGGCCGCCTCGCCCTTGCCCAGCGGGCCCTCGACGAACCGGGGGATGGTGGGGATGAGCGCGCCGATCGAGATGAAGTAGGCGAACGTGGCCGAGGTGACTAGAACGAAGGTAGGTGTCACCAGACGCGTCTCCGACGCGCCGCGTTTAGATGCTTTCTTCTCTCGGTTGAGGAACAACTGACCTCCGGAAGGATGCTCCGGAACAGTCTACGTACTTCGCGACCTTCGCCCGAAAAAGCCGAGGAATTCCTCCTGGAACGATGCCCCGGGAGCGGCCTCGAACTTGTCACCGAACAGCCCGGAGTCCCTCAGCTCTTTCTCGTAACCCTTCGCACCTTCGTACGCAACCTCCATGAGATCTCTCGGGAGGGTCTCGTCGTATCCGATACCACGGGCGAGATCCCAGGAATGGACGAGGAGGTCTGTGCCGACTTGGGCGATGTAGACGTGCCCGGGAACGTTGCCGAACGAGAGGTTCACGGTCCGGTCCAGAGCACCGGTCTCGGTCGCCGCGGCCCTGGCGCCCGCTACGGCATCCGCCCACGACCCCACCGGGTCGTCGCCGAGGCAGTCGCCGTCGAACCGGTCGCCTACCTCCTCGATCGTTTGCCCTCTCAGCAACGGTGGGACCCACAAGCACTCGTTGGTCAAGTGGTTAACGAGATCCCGCACGCTCCACTCGGTACAGGGCGTTCCATGGTCCCAGTGGTCGTCGCCGACGGCGCGAACGCGCTCATCGAAGAGGTCCGCCGAACGCCCGAAGAACTCCGCGAGATCGCTCATGCTTATGAGCCTATCTCTCGGATAGTGTCCCGGCTATGCCCGATTACACGAGCGCGTACCGGACCTCTGCCGAGCGGGTTGCCGGCTTGATCGAGCAGGTCCCCGAGGAGAAACTCACGACCATGGTCCCGGCCTGCCCGGAGTGGTCGGTGAAAGACCTGATCGCCCACTTCGCCGGGGTCGCAGGCGATGTCGCGACCGGGAACCTGACGGCGGTCGGCTCTGAGGAATGGACGTCGGCCCAGATCGCGGCCCGGAAGGAGACGCCGGTCGGCGAGATCCTCGAGGAGTTCCGCACGCAGACGGCTCAGCTCGCGGGAGCGATCGAGCATCTTCATCCCGCGATCGCCGGGATGATGCTCGGCGACCTCGTTACTCACGAGCACGATCTGCGAGGCGCGATCGGGGAGAACGGGGAGAGGAACTCGGAGGGCGTTGCAGCCGCCACATACACGTACGTGCGCAGACTCGGCCGGAAGCTGCGGGACGCGGAACTTCCTGCCGTCCTCGTCGTCGGCTCCTCGGGCCGGTGGACCGCGGGCAAGGACGAGCCTCAAGCAACCGTGACCGCCGACGACTTCGAGTTGTTGAGAGCGCTCACCGGACGCAGAACGGACGACGAGATCCGAGCCTTGGAGTGGGACGGAGATCCGGAGACGTTCCTGCCGCACTTCTCGATGTACGGGCATCCACCACGATCATTGGGGGAGCAGAGGCAGAGTTGACCGGACCGGTCGACCGAGGCGTGGAAGGGTAAGGGCGTGGCAAGGCTGGATGACTTGCAAGGTTCGCTACCCTGGAACCCAGAACGATCAACCATTCAGAGAGCGTGACGTAGGTGGATAAGGAGACCGAGCAGGAGCTCTTCGGGCCGAACATCTGGCTCGTGGACGAGATGTACCGGCAGTACCAGGACAACCCGAAGTCGGTGGGGGAGTCCTGGCAGGAATTCTTCGAGGACTACAGTTCCTCGACCCAACCCTCTGGTGATGGTCACGGAGGCATGGCCGACCGCCCTCGAGGCGCCCCCGAGCCGGCCGCGGAAGCACCGGAACCCCTGTCCGAGGCCAACGCCGAGCGGGGCGTCGGCGCCGGCGTTCCGGACGACGCGGAAGCCCTGAGGGGTATCGCCGCCAAGATCGCCGAGAACATGGAGGCTTCGCTCGGAGTCCCCACCGCCACGTCGGTCAGACGGATGCCGGCGAAGCTGCTGGAAGAGAACCGCCGGATCATCAACCGCTATCTGGCGAGCACGCGCGGCGGGAAGGTCTCCTTCACGCACATCATCGGCTGGGCGATCCTCAAAGGGATCGAAGCTCGCCCGGGTATGAAGGCGGCTTATGCCGATATCGATGGTCGACCGCATGTGATCCGGCGCAAGCACGTGAACTACGGTCTCGCGGTGGACATGGAAAGGCGGGACGGTCGTGTCCTCGTCGTCCCCAACATCAAGAACGCCCACGAGCTCGATTTCGCCGGGTTCTTCTCCGCCTACGAAGGCCTGATCCGCAAGGTTCGAGCCAACAAGCTCGAACCCGACGACTTTGCGGGGACCACGATCACCCTTACCAACCCCGGAACCGTCGGGACGTCGATGAGCGTCCCCCGGTTGATGGAGGGTCAAGGTCTGATCGTCGGCGTCGGGGCAGTGGGTTACCCAACCGAGTACGAGGGATCGGACCCAGGCGCCCTCGCCCAATTGGGCGTTAGCAAGACCATCTCGATGACCTCGACCTACGACCACCGCGTGATCCAAGGTGCCGAGTCGGGCCAGTTCCTCGGGGTCGTTCACAAGCTGCTGCTCGGCGAGGACCGTTTCTACGACGAGATCTTTGCCTCCTTGCGGATCCCGTACGAGCCGGTGCGTTGGAGCGTCGATCGCTCGCCGGTGAACGACATCGACGGGCAGCTAGAGAAGCAATCACGGGTCATCAGGTTGGTGAATATGTACCGCGTGCGGGGGCATCTTCTGGCGGAGTTGAATCCGATCGGGTGGGAGGTGCTGTCGCATCCCGAACTCGACCTCGCGAACTACGGGCTCACCGTGTGGGACCTCGACCGCGAGTTCCTCACGTACGGCGTCGCCGGTCGTCGCGAGCAAACCTTGCGCGAGATCATCGACAGGCTGCGCGACTCGTACTCCCGGAAGATCGGATACGAGTTCATGCACATCTCGGATCCGGGCCAGAAGGAGTGGATCCAGCAGCGGGCCGAGGGTCACCGGACCCTGCTCGAACTATCGAAGGACGACAAGAAGCACATCCTCGACCGCCTGAACGCGGCCGAGGCGTTCGAGAAGTTCCTTCAGACCAAGTACACGGGACAGAAGCGCTTCTCTCTCGAGGGGGCCGAGTCGCTCATCCCGATGCTCGATTTCATCTTCGAGCTCGCCGCGGACGAGGGCATGGTCGAAGCGGTGATGGGGATGTCTCACCGCGGCCGCTTGAACGTCCTGGCCAACATCATCGGTAAGTCCTTCCACGACATCTTCAGTGAGTTCGACGGCTACGTGGATCCGAACACCGTTCAGGGATCGGGAGACGTGAAGTACCACCTCGGGATGACCGGGGCATTCACGGCTCGCTCCGGAAGCCGGCTCGGTGTCGTCCTGGCCTCGAACCCGTCTCACCTTGAAGCGGTGGACCCGGTGGTTGTGGGCATGGCGCGTGCGAAACAGGATCTTGTCGCCGTGGACGGTTACCGGAAGATCCTCCCCGTGCTGCTCCATGGCGACGCGGCGTTCGCCGGCCAGGGAGTGGTCGCCGAGACGCTGTCGCTCTCGCAGCTCAAGGGGTACCGCACCGGGGGGACCGTGCACATCGTTGTCAACAACAACATCGGCTTCACGACGTCCCCGACCGCGGGCCGGTCGAGCACCTACGCGACCGACATCGCGAAGATGATCCAGTGCCCGATCTTCCACGTGAACGGGGACGACCCCGAAGCCTGCGTCCGGGTCATGAAGCTCGCGTACGATTACCGCCGCGAGTTCAAGAGTGACGTCGTCGTCGATCTCGTCTGCTACCGGCGTCACGGTCACAACGAAGCCGATGAGCCTGCCTTCACGCAACCGTTGATGTATTCCAGGATCCGAGAGCACCGCAGCGTTCGCAAGCTCTACACCGAGGAGTTGCTGAACCGTGGGGACCTCAGCGTCGAAGAGGCGGAAGCATCCTTCGATGACTTCCGGATGCGTATGCAACGCGCTTTCGATGACACGAAGGAGAGTTCCCCCAAGGAAGACTTCGACATCAAGGAGCCGGAGCCCGGCAAGGTCATGAAGCCGATCGACACCGGTGTGCCGCGTGAGCGATTGGAAGTTATCCAGAAGCGGCTCACGACGTTCCCCGAAGGTTTCGAGCCTCACCCCAAGCTGAAGAAGATGATCGAGAAGCGCGGCGACGCGCTCGAGAAGGATCGGGTGGACTGGGCGGGTGCAGAGGCTCTCGCATGGGGCTCGCTCCTGCTCGAAGGCGTGAGCGTGCGGTTATCGGGTCAGGACTCCCGCAGGGGAACCTTCAGCCAGCGTCATTCCGTGCTCGTCGATCACCGCACGGAGGAGGAGTACACGCCGCTCAACGACCTCGAGGACGGTCAGGTCGCGTTCCGTGCGTTCGACTCGCCCCTCAGCGAGTTTGCAGCCATGGGCTTCGAGTATGGATACTCGGTGGCCAACGGTGATGCGCTCGTTCAGTGGGAGGCGCAGTTCGGCGACTTCGTGAACGGCGCTCAGATCGTCATCGATCAGTTCGTGGTGGCGGGGCAGGATAAATGGGGGCAAGAGTCGAGCCTCGTCCTCCTCCTCCCGCATGGCTTCGAGGGTCAGGGCCCGGAGCATTCGAGTGCTCGGCTCGAACGATTCCTCACGCTGTCCGCCGAGGGCGGTATCCAGGTCGCACAGCCGACGACGGCGGCGCAGTACTTCCACCTCCTGCGGAGGCAGGCGCATCCCAGCGTGCGCGTGCCGCTGGCGATCCTGACACCCAAGTCGTTGCTCAGGCACCCCGCCGCTCGGAGCGCTACCGCAGAGCTCGAGAGCGGGCATTTCCAAGAGACGATCGATGACCCGAAGCTCGAGGACCGGGGCGGGATCGAGCGCATACTGCTGTGCACGGGGAAGATCTTCGTCCCGCTGATGGGACTGCGCGACGAGAGGAAGAGTCCTGCTGCGGTTGTGCGCATCGAGCAGCTCTACCCGTTCCCCGAGGAGCAGCTGCTCGAGATCTTCAGGAGCTATCCGGACCTCAAGGAAGTCAGGTGGATCCAGGAAGAGCCGGAGAACATGGGGGCCTGGTACTACATCTTCAATGTCCTCTCCCGCGCGACGCCCGAGGGGATAAAGCTGTCCCATGCCGCTCGTCCCGAGAGCGCGAGTCCTGCTTCGGGAAGCAGCAAGATGCACGAACTCGAGCAGAAGCAGCTCATGGACAAGGCGTTCTCCTAACTCCCTCCTCCTAACTTCTTCACATGCTCGCCGGATTTCCTCCCGGAACCC
>JBKJZQ010000136.1:0-7426 GCA_046715095.1 Actinomycetota bacterium
CCTGCATCTGGTCTTCACACGCTCTTCACACCGATTGACGACCCTTCCAATGTGGAAGTCGGCAACGTGAAGGAGACCTAAGGCGTGGAAGGCAGTCTGTTCCTGGGTGGATCCGTAGTCGCGGCCCTCCTCGCCGGATCGATCGCGCTCTTCGCTCCGTGCTGCGTGTCGGTCATGCTTCCAGCCTACTTCGCCGCCGGCTTCCACAACCGGCGTCGGCTCGTAGCGATGACGTTCGTGTTCGCCGCGGGGGTCGCGACCGTCATCCTTCCGATCGCGATGGGCGCGGTCGCGTTCCGCCAGCTCTTCGCCGCGCAGCACTCAACGATCTACGTCATCGGCGGCGCCTTCATGCTGGCGCTCGCGATGTATCTGCTCCTCGGGGGCCAGATCCACCTCCCGATGCCGGGGCGGCGTGCGGGCAACAAGACCGGCCCCTTCGCCGTCTACTCGCTGGGGGTGTTCTCAGGGGTCGCCAGCTCCTGCTGCGCCCCGGTGCTCGCGGGGGTCATCGCCCTATCGGGCATCGCATCGTCCTTCGGGTATGCCCTGCTTCTGGGGGTCACCTACGTCTTCGGGATGGTGGCCCCACTGTTCATCATCTCGCTGTTGTGGGAGCGACGCGACTGGCGCTCGAGCCGGTTGTTCCATCCCCGCACGTTCACCTTGAGGCTCGGCCCGATCGTTCGCAAGGTGTCGGGAACCAACATCCTCAGCGGCCTGCTCCTCGGGGTCATGGGAGCTTGGAGCGTCTGGAACGGGCTCACCAGCTCGACGATGCCGGGGTTAAGTGGCTGGCAAGCATGGGTGTCGCTCAAGCTCCAGGCGCTTGGACGAATGTTCAACGACGGATTCAGCTGGATGCCGAACTGGGGCGCGACCCTGCTCCTGGCCGCCCTACTCCTCCTCCTGATCCGCCGCGCGCTTCGCAGCGGTAACACCCAACAGGTCACGACCGAAACTCCAAAGGAGGTCTGCCATGAGCACCAGAGCACTTGATGACCGCACGAACAAACACCTGCCCAAGAGAGAAAGGGTCAGGCGCGCTCGGAGGACGAAGAGGATACGGAGCGCGCTTGGTTGGTCCGCGGTTGCCTTCGGCGCCGTGGGCGCTCTCGCCTTCGCCTTCTTCACCAATCCGGGGCAGCAAAGTCCGGCCGGCGGTGCCGGTGGCGGCGCGTACCCGTTCGAGGTCGGGAGTCCCAGGCCGGGCGATGGGGCGCCAGACTTCACCTTGCCGGCAACCGATGGCAGCACTTTCACCCTGTCGGACGCACGCGGCGAAAACGTGCTGCTCTTCTTTCAGGAGGGGCTCGGCTGCCAGCCCTGCTGGGACAACATGAAAGAGATCGAAGCGCGCATGGAGGAATTCGAGGCGCTCGGCGTTGACCGGATGCTCACCATCACCACAGATCCGCTTGGAAACACGGAAGAAAAGGTAACCGCCGAAAGTCTTCGGTTCCCGGTGCTGGCAGACGAGCAAGCTGAAATCTCTCGCACCTACGACATGCCCAGATACGGCATGCACCCGATGTCCAACACTCAGCCCGGGCACTCATTCGTGCTCGTCAACGGTGCCGGCGAGATCACATGGCGAGCCGACTACGGCGGCGAGCCCAATTACACGATGTACGTCCCGGTCGACGACATGCTCGCCGATCTTCGACAGGAGCTCGGGCGGTAGGTATGGCGATCGACATACTCGTGCTGACTCAGAAAAACTGCGCCTTCTGCGACCACGCCACCGGGGTCCTGGCACGGCTACGCGACGACTTCGATCTGGAGATCAGGACCCTAGACACGAATAGCGACGAGGGAGCGCATCTGGCCGCCGAAGGAGGGATCCTTTTCCCGCCCGGGGTATTCATCGAGGGGGAGCCTTTCTCCTACGGGCGGCTGTCCGAACGAAAGCTGCGGAAACACCTCAACGAGGCTACGATCCGAACGGGCGACGCCGGGTCATTTCTAGCCGAATAGGGATCCCCCCAACGAGATGGAAGACAGGCGGAACACCACGGGCCTCCCGGGCATGCTCGGGAGAAGCATCGATCCCGTCAGTGGTTGCTCGATGTGGTCTCCCATCTCGACCATGTGACTCACCTCCTTCGTGGGCGGATGTACTGATGCGGACGGTCTGCGGCACTCACCTCGCGGGCGGCCTTCGCGACCGCTCGGTCGGACCAGAAGGCGGTGATGCCGGGGAAGGCTCCGACGATGCGGGCCAGCAGGCCGGTAGAGGACCCCGGGTACACGCGTGACCTGCCCCGCGTCACGGCGCGCAGGATGGCATCCGCAACGACCTCCGGCTGGATGGGAGCCATGGTTCCGGACATCCGGCGCAGCTCGGGTGGTTTGTATGGATCCTCGCCGGCCAGCATAGGAGTGTCGACGTCCGGAGGGCAGACGAAGGACACCCCGATCCCCTTCGGGCGTAGCTCCGTTCGAAGGGTTTCGCACAACCCCCGCACCGCGTACTTCGTCGGGGCGTATGCGCTGTATCCGAAGACTCCGAGCAGACCTGCGAACGACGAGATCGCTACGATGTGACCCGACCCGCGCCCGATCATCGACGGCACCACGGCGCGCGTCGCCCACAGCGTCCCGAAGTAGTTCACGGCCATCTCTCGTTCGAATTCTGCAGGGTCGAGCTGCTCGAAGTACCCAGGTCGCACGATGCCCGCGCACGTGACCAGCACGTCACAGGGCCCGTGTGCGGCGACGCACTTGGCCACGGCGTCCTCGACCTCAGAGCGCCGGGCCACGTCCGCAGCTTCCACGTGCACGGCATGACGGCCGGCCGGAGGATCGGATCGAAGCTCGGCCGATGACCGATCGTCGAGGGCGATGACCGAGACCTTCGCCCCGAGCGACGCACATCTGAGGCACAGCGACAGCCCGATCCCGCTCGACCCGCCGGTGATGATCACGTGTCGGTCGGCGAAGCGTCGGATCACGGCTCGGCTCATCTCACCTCTACCCATCATGCGAAGCGGAGCCCGAGCAGGACCGAGAGGACGAGGACCCCGCCCACGATGCCGGCGTGCTTCACGCCCTCGCGTTCCCGCTTGAACAACCCGTTCTGTGCGAAGTAGGCAAGGTCGAGGATCCCCAGGAACGCAAGCATCCCGGCGGCAACGAGTCCCCCCGAGGCCCCGAGGGACCGCTCCATCACCTGCAGGATCCCCCCGGCGACGAGCACGATCGCCAGCACGCCGTCGGCGAACACGAAGACTCGCTCGTGCTCGACGTACCCTGCCGGCAGCCACGTCTGGGCGTGCGGCTGCCGGAACCACGTGAACCAGAACGCCACGATGCCGGCGGCCGCTACGAACTGTAGCGCGGCCAACGTCCAGGTCCAGCCGTCCCCGGTCACGGGGCCGGCACCTCCTGCTCCCCGATCGGCACGCCGGCCTGCCGCACCCGGACCGGGATGCGATCCCGTCCGTACACGTCGTCGACCGTCTCGGCGACCTTCACGATCTCGACCTCGTCACCACAGACCAGCACGGTCGCAGGTCGTCTCAGGGCGTTGAAGTTCGAAGCGGACGAGTCCTGATAGGCACCCGTCTCGAGGATGGCGATCACGTCTCCTGCCTCGATCTCCGGCAGATGAGCCGACATGACGATCTCGTCGGCGAAGCAGGAGTGGCCGACGATGTCGGCCTTCATCGTCGTGGGGGCATCGGCATTGTTGGCGACCACGAACGGATGCCGGTTGTGCTCGAGGACCCCGCCTGCGAGGAAGAACACGGTCGTGTCCAGCAGGACCCACGCATACGGATAGGGCTTGGTCTGTCGTTTCACGATCTTGATCCGGGAGAGATGGATGCCGGTGTCGCCGTAGAGACCCCGGCCCGGCTCGGTCTGGAGACGCACGCCCTTGGTATCGATCCCCTCGCGGTGCAACCCATCGCGCAGCGTCCGGGTGATCGTGGCGGCGTAGTCCTCGATCGTCGGCGGGCGAGGGCCCGGTTTGTGATCGGTGAGAGCGGGGAGCAGACGGCCGAGCACCCCGTGGTAGATGCGCGCCCCCAGGGCCCGCAGTGCGACGAGGAGCGGGTACCCGAAGGCCATCAGCACGAACTCCGACCGCGGAAACTCCTTGTTGAGGGGATCCCGCGGGGACGCCATGCCCCCACCGATATCGATCTCCTGCGGCTGCCACCCGCCCCAGGCCCGGGATAGCTCGCCGACCGTCTTGGCGAAGTGGGTCATGAGGCCCTGCCAGTACCAGAGGCTCGGGTGATGGCGTCCGGAGTGCGTGTGCAGACCCACCAGCTCGACGTGCGGCATGTCGAACACGCGCTTCCCCATCTCGACGAGGTACTCCTGTGGGACGCCCGACTTGTACACCTGCACGCCAAGATCGATCGGGACCGAGATCTGCGAGAAGTCGGTCCGTCGCCACAGCTTCGGGACGATTGGCTTGACCCGGAAGCGGATCTTCGCAACCGTGCCGAGCTCGGCGGCGACCTCCTCGATGAGGTCGATCTCGTGGACATCCTCGACGGTGATCCGAACCCCTGCCCGGACGCAGTTGAGGAGGTGCTCGCGGCTCTTCCCACCGCCGTTGACCGACACCAGCGCGGGGTCGATGCCGGTCGTGAGGACCCCGGCCAGCTCCTCCGGTGAGTAGATGTCGGCACCCGCCCCCTCCTCGGACAGGATGTGTCGCGTGGCGAGCGCCGTGTTCGCCTTGAAGGCGGGGAGCACGTCGACCGGGCCGTCCGGCCAGCCCTCGACGAAGGCATCCCGGAACCGCCGGAGGTTCCTTCGGAGCTGGGTCTCGGAGATGACGAAGATGGGAGATCCGAACTCCTCCACCAGGTCGGCCGCGTCCCGCTCTTCGACGAAGAGCCGTCCGTCGCGTACCGAGAGGGCATCGGGGGTGATCGGTCCGGGCGCCAGGCCCGGGGCGAGCCTCGCCCCCGTCTTCTCCGACGATTCGACCTGCGACGACCGGCGCCCGAAGGTCCCCATTGCTCCCACCTCCTCACCTCGGGCGCACTCAGCTATTCGCCCGCTCCCTTATCGTGGACCGGTGGGGGCGGTCCCGACAGGGCCAATCATCCCGGGGGCCGGAGGCCCCACCGGCTCAAGATACCTGCTTGCCTTCCTCGAATCAAAACGGGGAGTCCCTGAGTAACCCCTAGATATCCTCAAGGCATGCCCCCGTCCGGAGTGAAGGCGCAAGCGAGCGTTCGCTATAGCAGCGCGACCGGGAAGTGGATCATCCTCGCCGCGGTCCTCGGCTCGGGGATCGCGTTCCTCGACTCGACCGTCGTCAACGTCGCCATCCCCACGATCAGGGAGGACCTCAACACCGGCCTCACCGGGGTTCAGTGGACGATCGACGCCTATCTCCTGACCCTCAGTGCGCTATTGCTCACCGGCGGCTCGCTCGGCGACCTCTACGGGCGGCGGCGCATGTTCGTCTACGGCCTGATCGGGTTCGCTCTGACCTCGCTTCTGTGCGCGGTGGCGCCAAACATCGCGGTCCTCAACGTCTCGCGGGCACTTCAGGGTATGGCCGCGGCGCTGCTGGTTCCCGGCAGCCTCGCGATGATCTCCTCGAGCTTCCACCCCGCCGACCGGGGGCGGGCGATCGGGGCGTGGTCCGGGCTCGCTGGGGTCACGACCGCCTTCGGTCCCTTCCTCGGTGGGTTCCTGATCGACGCGGTGTCGTGGCGCATGATCTTCCTGATCAACCTTCCTCTCGCCGCCATCGCGGTGCGGATCGCAGTGAGGCACGTGCCCGAGACCCGCGATGAAGAGGGGGCCCGGCGGCCGGACGTTCCCGGAGCCTTCGCCGCGGTCGTCGCCCTCGGCGGGATCCTGTACGGGTTCATCGAGGGTCCCGTCGTCGGCTGGGACTCTCCGTCGATCTACGGGTCGCTCGTTCTCGGTGTCGTGGCGTCAGTGGCGTTCGTGATGATCGAGGCGCGCAAGAAGGAGCCGATGCTCCACCTCTCGTTGTTCCGATCGAAGCAGTTCTCGGGCGCGAACGCGGCGACGCTGCTCGTGTACGGAGCGTTGAGCGGCGCGATGTTCCTCGCCGTCATCCAGTTCCAGACCGTGCTCGGTTACTCATCGCTCGAGGCGGGAGCATCGTTCGTCCCGATGACGTTGCTGTTGCTCGTGATGTCGCCGCGGGCCGGAGCCCTCGCCACGCGCATCGGTCCCCGTCTGCCGATGACGGTCGGCCCGCTGATCGCCGCCGTGGGACTTGCTCTCATGGCAGCGATCGAGCCCGGCGCGCGTTACCTCACCACCGCGCTCCCCGGGATCGTCGTCTTCGGTGTCGGCCTCGGGATCACCGTCGCCCCTCTGACAACCGCGGTCCTCGCAGCCGCTCCGACGCGCTACGCGGGGATCGCATCGGGAGTGAACAACGCGGTCGCTCGCACCACCGGCGCGCTGGCGGTCGCCATTCTGCCGATAGCAGGAGGCATCGCAGGCGAGGCGGGCGCGACCGCAGAGAAGTTCAACTCCGGCTTCGCGCGCACGATGCTGATCTCCGCGGCCCTGTGCGCCGGGGGTGGTCTCCTCTCGTTCACCTTCATCCGGAAGCCCGACGAGCCGGCCAAGGGCTAAGAAGAGCGCGATGGAGATACGACCCGAGGGCGTTGCCGAGCTGCTCGATTGGAAGCGGCGCATCGGCGCGCTCTACGCGCGTGTCAGGGAGGCCGGCGATCCCTACGCCGCGTGGAAGGACTGGCGGGCTACCCGAGACGAGATGTTCCGGACACATCCGCAGACCCCGGTCCCTAAGGGCACGGATTTCACGGAGCTCCCGTACTTCGATTACGACCCCGGGGCCCGTGTTCTCGGTGAGGTCATCGCCGCCGAAGAGGAGCACTTCGACGTCATAACGAGCACGGACGGCACCTACGGTTTCACGCGCTACGGGACGGTCCACTTCGATCTTTACGGGGGCGACCGGTCGCTCGATTGCCTGTGGGTCGAGGGCTACGGCGGGGGCCTGTTCCTGTCGTTCCGGGACGGGACCTCGGGCACCGAGACGTACGGGGCGTGCCGCTACCTGTACGACACGATCAAGGGCGCGGATCTCGGGCACGAGGGCGGCCAACTCGTCCTCGACTTCAACTTCGCGTACAACCCGTCGTGCTCCTACGACCCCCGGTGGTCCTGTCCATTGGCTCCGCCGAACACCCGCCTCGATGTCCCCGGCCGGGCGGGGGAGCGCTCCCCGGCGGTGTGACGCGATCCGGGGGCCCAAGACGGGCCCCGGATCTACTTGCGCAATGGAAACGCCGCTACAGGAGGCCCTTCTCCTCGAGGAACTCCTTCGCGACGTCCGCCGGATCCTCGGAATCGATCGCTACGCGCGCGTTGAGAGCGGTTATCTCGTCGGTGGACAGCGCTTCGCTCACCGGGTTCAAGATGTCGGCTAGATCGGCGGCGA
>JBKJZQ010000137.1:0-9429 GCA_046715095.1 Actinomycetota bacterium
CTCGAGGAGCGTCCCATCTGGGCCGACGCCTATTACATGAAGGGCAGCCTCCCGGATCTCGGCGAGATCCTGCTCGGCACCTAGGCTTTCTCGAGCACCGCCCTAATCGTACGTCCGTCGATCTCGATCGCGGCGCCGGGCCGGTCACCGGCGACTCCAAAGGTGGCTTCCGACGCCAGTACCTCGCTCGCGATGAGACCCAGATGCTGCTCGAGCATCGCCCGCGTCTCGGTGTCGCACTCGAGCCACAGTCGGATGCGGTCCTCGACCGCCAGGCCGCTCGACTTCCTCAGATCCTGAACGCCGCGCACGACCTCGCGGGCCATCCCTTCGGCCATCAACTCGTCGGTCAACTCGATGTCGAGAGCCACCCCGTAGTGGCTGTCCTGCGCGATCGAGAATCCCTCCCGGCCCTCGACGCGCACGTCGACCTCAACGCGTGACAACGAGACCTTCTCGCCGCCGACGTCGAGTTCCGCACCACCTGCATCCTCGAGATGGGAGACGAACGAGTGCGCGTCGACCGCGGCCAGCGCCGCGGCGACATCCTTGACCTTTGATCCGAACCTCGGTCCGAGAGCTTTGAAGTTGGGTTTGATCGTGTACGAGACGAGTTCCTCGAGCCCGCTCGCGATCTCGATGTCCCCGACATTGAGCTCTTCGCTCATCACGTCCTCGAGCCCTTTCAGATCCTCGATCTCGGCCTGCGGGATGACGACGAGGGCGCGGCTGAGAGGCTGACGCGTGCGCACCTTCGCCTCGGTCCGGGCCGAGCGTCCGAGCGCGACCAGCCTTCTCACCAACGCCATGCGTCGGCGGAGAACGTCGTCCTTGCGGAGGTCATCGGCCTCCGGCCAGTCGGCGAGGTGCACCGAGTCGGGTGCGCCCGCAACCGGTGATGTGATGTTGGTGAATATCTCGTCCGTGATGAACGGGGTGAAGGGGGCCGAGAGCCGAGCGACCCCCTCGAGACACTCCCAGAGCGTGAGGAACGCGGCGTTCTTGTCGGCGTCCTCACCGGCTCGCCAGAACCGGCGCCGGGATCTGCGCACGTACCAGTTGGAGAGATCGTCGACGAACCGTTCGAGGCGGCGTCCGCCGGTGGTCGCGTCGAACTCGTCGAGCGCCGAGGTCATCACGCGGATCGTGTCGTCGAGTTCGGCGAGGATCCAGCGATCGAGTTCCGGCCGCTCGGATACGGGGATGCTCACCTTCGAGGGATCGAAGCCGTCGACCTTCGCGTACGTGACCCAGAACGAATAGGTGTGCCACAGGGTCAGGAGATGCTTGCGGAGCGACTCCGCAACCGTTTCGTTCGAGGTCCGTCGCGCCGCCCACGGAGAGCCGGACGTGATCAGGAACCACCTCAAGGCGTCGGCCCCCTGGTCGTCGAGCACGACCCATGGGTCGAGGATGTTGCCGAGCGACTTCGACATCTTGCGACCCTCGGTGTCGACGATGTGTCCGAGGCAGACGACGTTCTTGAACGAGTTCCGTCCTTCGATCAGCGTCGAGATCGCAAGCAGCGAGTAGAACCAGCCACGCGTCTGGTCGATGGCCTCGGACACGAAGTCTGCAGGGAACCTCTTGGCGAACAGATCCTCGTTCTCGAACGGGTAGTGCCACTGTGCGAACGGCATCGATCCCGAATCGAACCAGGCATCGATCACGGCTTTGACGCGCGTAGAGGTCTTGCCGCAGTCCGGACATGGGAACGTGATGGCGTCGATGTGCGGCCGGTGCGGGTCCATCTCAGAGAGATCTCTGCCGGTCAGCTCCGAGAGTTCCGCGAACGAGCCGATGCACCGTGCGTGCTCGTCCTCGCAGCGCCACACCGGCAGGGGGGTGCCCCAGTAACGATCCCGGGACAGAGACCAGTCGACGTTGTTGGCGAGCCAGTCGCCGAAGCGGCCGTGTTTGATGGTGGGCGGCTGCCAGTTCGTGGCTTCGTTCGATGCTTGGAGCTGGTCGCGGATCTGCGAGGTACGGACGTACCAGTCCTTGCGCGCGTAATAGATGAGAGGGGTCCCGCACCGCCAGCAGTGCGGATACGCGTGCTCGTGGATCTCGGATGCCCACAGGGCTCCCTCGGACTCGAGCGTCTCGAGAACCTTCTTGTCGGCGTCCTTGAACCACATCCCGGCGAAGTCCCCACCGTTCGGCGCGACATGCCCGGTACCATCGATGATCTGGACGATCGGAAGGTCGTAGGCCTTCGCGACCATCATGTCCTCTTCGCCGTAGGGAGCGATGTGGACGACGCCCGTCCCGTCTTCGGTCGAGACGAAGTCGCCGGGGCGAACGCGGTGAGCGACCTCGTCGGTGGGCACGAACGGGAACGGCGGTGTGTAGCGCGCCTCGACGAGATCGCTGCCCTTCACCTCCGCAACGATCTCGGGCGCCTCGCCGAGCAGTGCGGCCGCCCTCTCCTTGGCCACGATCACGTAGGTTCCCGGCTTCTTCGGATCGACCGCCTTGACGTAGGTGATGTCCGGTCCGACCGCCGCGGCCATGTTGGCCAGCAGCGTCCAGGGGGTCGTCGTCCACGCGAGGAGCGAGGTGTCCGGGTCGTCCACGAGCGGGAAGCGGACGTACACCGACGGATCGGTGACGTCCTGGTAGGCACCCGGCTGATGTTGCTCGTGGTTCGACAGAGCGGTCTCACAACGCGGGCAGTAGGGGACGACGCGGAAGTTTTCCGAGAGGAGTCCCTTGTCCCAGATCTGCCTCAGGATCCACCAGACCGATTCGATGTAGTCGGACGACATCGTCCAGTACGCGTCGTCGAGGTCGAGCCAGAAACCGATGCGATCGGTGAGCTTCTCCCAGTCATCGACGTAACGCTTCACCGATTCGCGGCACCGCCGGGTGAACTCTTCGATCCCGAACTTCTCTTCGATCTCACGCTTCTGGGTGATCCCCAGTTCCTTCTCGATCTCGATCTCGACCGGCAGACCGTGACAGTCCCAGCCGCCCTTGCGGTACACGTAGTGGCCGCGCATCGTCTGGAACCGGCAGAAGAAGTCCTTGAACGCGCGCGCCTCGACGTGATGGATGCCGGGCTTGCCGTTGGCCGTCGGCGGGCCCTCGTAGAAGACCCACTCCGGCGCGCCCTCGCGGGCCGCGAGCGACCTGCGGTAGACGTCCTTCTCCTTCCAGGAGCGCATGATCCCGGTCTCGAGCTCAGGGAACGAGACGTGGGTGGTTACGTCCCGGTACAGGTCGTCAGGCATGTCGCAAGGGTAGCCTCTGGAAGATGCACCGCAGGGGACAGCGAGGGATCGTGTTCGAGAACGAAGGTTCGGTCCTGCTCGGGACCATGTTCACCGCGCGCGATGAGCCCGCTCCGACCGTGGTCATCCTTCACGGCATCCCAGGCATCGAGAAGAACCACGACCTCGCACACGCGTTCAGAGACGCCGGGATGAACGCGGTCATCTTCCACTACCGCGGGTCGTGGGGGAGTGGCGGCGACTACAGGATCTCCGGCGTCCCATCCGACGTCATCGCGTGCCTTGACCACCTCCCCTCAGAGAACGACGCGGTCGATCCCGAGCAGTTCTATCTCGTGGGGCACAGCCTCGGCGGCTGGGCCGCGCTGACCGTAGGCGCCGACGAGCGGGTCAAGGCCGTGGTTACGATCTCCGCGGTGGTCGACCCGGCCGCCGTTCTTCTCGGCGAGGACGATGCCCGGCACTACACTCCATGGCTCCACGGGATCACTCCCGAGGATTTCGTCCGTCAGTGGGCCGGGGCGCCTCCGGCGACCGAGCCGGCGTCCCGCCTGGCCAAGCCGCTCCTCGTCATCCACGGCAGCAGAGACGGTGTGGTCCCGGTCGATCAGGCCCACCTCGCTCACGACACCGCTCCCGGGCCCAAGGAGCTCGCCATCCACCCCGAGGCCGACCACGTCTTCATCGATCTCAGGCCCTGGTTGATAGAGCGCGTGGTGAGCTGGGTCGATCGTGTGGCGTCGAGCCATCCCGGGGTACCCGGCAGGGACGGGTAGCTCAGAGCCGGTGGACATCCCCCCTTTCCTTACGCCCCACGGAGGTGACTGTGTCCTTGAGGTATTCGTCCAACCGCGCGCCGCCGTGGAGGCCGTGATCGGCGTCCACGGGACCGCTCTCAAGGTGAAGGTCACCGCGCCCCCGGTCGACGAACGGGCGAACCGGGCGGTCGAAGCGCTGATCGCCGGCCTACTCGGGGTCCCCAAGGGCCGAGTCACGGTCGTCGCCGGGCGCTCGGGCAGGCACAAGCGCCTCAAGATCGAGGGCGTCGCAGCCTCCGTGGCCGCCGGGGTTCTGGGCGTTCCTGGTCCCTGAACGAGGTCACAGGTTCTGAGCTGCTGTGGCGATGTGCTATCTTCCGCCGCCAATGACCCCGGCCAAGAAGAAGAAGACCCCGAAGAAGACCACGGCTCGCAAGAAGACCACCGCCCGGAGCGGAGCGGGCAAGAAAACCGCGCCGAAGAAGACCGCGGCGAGGAAAGTGGTGCCGAAGAAGACCGCGGCGAGGAAAGTGGTGCCGAAGAAGCCCGCGGCGAGGAAGACCGCCGCCAAGAAGACCGTGGCCAGGAAGTCGGCCGCCAAGGGAACTGCTGCCCGGAAAACGCCCGCGAAGAAGACCCCGGCGAAGAAGACGCCCGCGAAACGCACTCCTGTGCGGGCCGGGAACCGGTCGATGGCGATGAAGCTGAACAGGCCTCCGCAGAAACCCGTGCACCGGGTGCGGCCGGCCAAGCTCGACAAGAAGATGCTTAAGGAGATCCGAACCACGCTCGAGACAGAGAGGGCTCAGCTGCAGAAGCAGCAGGAAGAGCTCGATTCGGCCGCGTTCGAGGACACCCAGAGCGAAGCCTCGGGAGAGGTTGGGATGGACCAGGACTTCGCCGACGCCGGCACCGCGACCTTCGATCGCGAGCGCGACCTCTCGATCCGCAACAACATCCAGGATCTCATCGAACAGATGACCCGCGCCATCGCGCGGATCGACGAAGGTTCCTACGGAACGTGCGAACGTTGCGGGCGACCGATCGACGCGGCTCGCCTCAAAGCCCTCCCTCACGCCTTGCTCTGCATGGACTGCAAGCGGCGCGAGGAGCGGGCGCGCTGACCGGCGCGCACGTAACCCCGCCGGAAAGTCACCATCTAGTCGTGGACGACAAGCGCGCCTCAGGGATCTATCCGCGTCTCCTGATGACGGCGCTGGTCGTGATCGTCCTCGATCAGCTCACGAAGTCGCTCGCGCTGGGGGGTCTCGCCGACGGTCCGATCGACATCATCGAGGGTGCCCTCACCCTGCGACTGACCTACAACCCGGGCGGAGCGTTCGGCATCCTCCAAGGGCTGCCGGAGTTCTTCCTCGTGGCCACCATCCTGGTCGTCGTCATGGTGTTGTTCTGGGCGCGCAAGCTCACCGAACGGTCGTGGACGATACCGCTCGGGATGGTGCTCGGCGGGGGTGTGGGCAACGTCATCGACAGGGTGATCCGCGACACCGACGGGCGCGTGGTCGACTTCGTCGATCTCCACGTGTGGCCGATCTTCAACCTCGCCGATTCCTGCATCGTGATCGGTGTGCTGCTGCTGATCCTCCTGAGTGCTCGCGACTCCAAGAAGGCAAGCGGGTAGATGCTCAACTTCCCGGCGCGCCCGGAGGAGGTCGGGGAACGGGTCGACGTCATCCTGGCTCGCCGCGCCGGGGTGACGAGGACGCTGGCCCAGCGGGCGCTGCGAAACGGCGACGTCACGGTGTCCGGAGAGGTCGTCCGCCCGAGTCACAGGCTCGAGGACGGCGACCGCGTCGAGGGGACCGTTCCGGAGCCGGTCCACGGCACGCCCGAGGCCGAAGACATCCCGGTGCAGGTCCGCTACGAGGACGACGACGTACTGGTCGTCTCGAAACCCCCTGGGCTGGTGACTCACCCCGCCAGGGGCCACGACACCGGGACCCTCGTCAACGCCCTTCTGGGCCTGGGGGTGACGCTGTCCGGCGAGGGCTCGGTGCGCCCTGGGATCGTCCACCGGCTCGACAAGGACACCTCGGGGCTGCTCCTGGTGGCCAAGACCGACGCCGCGGCCGAGTCGCTGATCGCCGCGATAAAGGACCGCGCGGTCGAACGCCGGTACCTGGCGCTCGTCCGGGGGGTCCCGGGTTCATCGACGGGAACGATCGAAGCACCGGTCGGCCGTCACGCCGCCCGCCGGCGCCAGATGGCGGTAGTCCCCGGGGGCAAGCCCTCGGTGACCCACTACCGGGTCCTGGCGCGGACCGAGGAGGTCTCCCTTCTCGAGGTCACGCTCGAGACCGGCCGTACCCACCAGATCAGGGTGCACCTCTCGCACCTCGGCCTCCCGGTCCTCGGCGACCGCACCTACGGGGGCCGCTCCGAGCTCAGCGACCGCCTGGGCATCCCGAGGATCTTCCTCCACGCCTACCGCCTGGCCTTCCCCCAGCCGTCCTCGGGAGAGACCATCGAGGTGAGCGACCCTCTCCCCCCCGACCTGGCCCCCATCCTCACGACCCTGAACCTCCCCATTCCCACTTTTCAGTAGCTGAGGTGGCCGGAAAGCAAGCTCCTCGCTACACAGAACAGGATTGGGGACCGAAGTGGCCTGGTCCACAGAGGGCCCGCGGTCCCCGTGATCGGATCGCGATATGGGTTCCGGAGAGGTGGTTTGCCTCGCTATAGCGCGCGAGCAGTACGGACTTCTGACGACGTCCCAGGCTCGTGGGGCTGGACTCAGTAATGGAACTATCAGACGCAAGGTTCAGAACGGAACCTGGGACCGCTTCTGTCCGCATGTACTGCACATCGGTGGAGCGCCCGAAGGGTGGCGACATCGTGTGATGGCGGCGTGTTTGTCCGTCCCAGAGTCGGTGGCCTCCCACCGCACCGCGGCGGTGTTGCATGGGATGGACGGCTTCAGACCAAGGGAGGTCGAACTGCTCAGCACGGGGCGATGGGCCCCGACGCTCTCGATGGCCACCGTACGGCGGACCAGGTATCTGCCCGACGACGACGTCGCAGAGGTGAACGGGATCCCTGCGACCATGCCCGCGAGGACCCTTCTGGATCTGGGCTCCGTATGCAATGTTCCGGTCGTCCGGCGGGCGGTCGAGGACGCGCTCGGGCGCCGGACCGTGACCGCTGGGCAGCTCGACGACATGCTGGCACGCAGTGGGAAGCGCGGGCGTCCGGGAACGGCCGTCTTCCGCTCCATCCTTTCTTCACTTGAGTTGGATCGTCCACAGTCTGAAAGCGGATTGGAGGACGCCTGCCTACGGATGATCCGAGACGCCGGTTTCGCCTGCCCGGTTCTCCAGCATCCCGTCATGATCCGGGGGAGCAGGAAGAGGCTCGATCTCGCCTACCTCAAAGAGAAGATCGCCATCGAGGTCGATGGATTCGAGTTCCATTCTGCTCTCGTCGATTTTCTGCGGGACCGGGTCAGGCAGAACGCCTTGGTGGCCCTCGGGTGGCGTGTTCTGCGGTTCACATCCGCCGACGCCCAGCGGCCGAACCGGTTCCTGAGTGACCTCGCCCTCCTGATGTCCTCCTGAAACGGACCTTTTCCTGTTCTGTGTAGAGATTTGCTTGCTTGTCGGCGCCCTCAGCTACTGAGAAGGGGAAATGGGTTGGGTCACCGAGTTCATATGGGGGTTTCCACAGGTTCCGGGCCTTGTGATGAACAGGGGGGAGCTGAGATGGTCCGGCGGGCGGGGACTTTCGGGTGCTTGACGAGCGCGAAGCTGCAGGTCAGGAACCCCTCCTTGAAACGCGTCCGTGGCGGGAGTAGATAGGTAAAGCACAACGATGTGATTTGCAGCCGGGTAGCCGGAACCGATCTCGAGGTCCAGGGGAACATTGTGAGCGGGTCAGCAGCATGAGCTTCGTCCATCTCCATGCCCATTCCGAGTACTCGATGCTCGACGGGGCGAGCCGGATCGGCGAGATGTTCGAGGCGGCCGCCAAGTACGACATGCCGGCGTGTGCGATCACCGACCACGGCGTGATGTACGGGGTCCTCGAATTCTTCAAGACCGGCAAGAAGACCGGGGTCAAGCCGATCCTCGGGATGGAGGGGTACCTCTTCGGCGGCGACCGTCGCGAGAAGCCGGCTCAGCGCGAGAACACCGACCGAACGTTCCACCTCACGCTCCTGGCCGCGACCCAGGCCGGGTACAAGAACCTGGTCAAGATCAGCTCCAAGGCATGGCTTGAGGGCTTCCACTACCAGCCCCGGTCCGACTGGGAGCTGATCGAGCAGTACTCCGAGGGGATCATCTGTCTCTCCGGCTGCCTCTCGGCCGAGATCCCGCGCCGCATCGTCGCCGGCGACCTTGTCGGGGCGCGGCGCAAGGCCGCTCAATACAAGGATGTCTTCGGCGATCGCTTCTACCTCGAGCTCCAGGACCACGGCATCCGCGAGCAGAAGCCGCTCAATGACGAGCTCGTCAAGATCGGCGAAGAGCTCGGCATCTCGTGGGTCTGCACCAACGACTCCCACTACACGCACAAGGCCGACGCACCCGGGCACGAGGTGCTCCTCTGCATCAACACCGGCTCGGAGCTCAGCGATCCCAACCGCTTCAAGTTCGACTCAGACGAGTTCTATCTCAAGCGTCCGGACGAGATGGAGCAGAGGTTCGCACGCTGGCCGGGGGCCTGCGAGACGAGCCTCGAGATCGCCGAACGATGCAACGTCGAGATCACGCTCGGTAACGCTCTGCTCCCGCGCTACGAGGTCCCCGAGGGGGAAACGCTCGAGACCCATCTCCGCAAGCTCGTGTTCGACGGCATAAAGAAGCGCTACGGCGAGCCGACGCCCGAGGTCGAGAAGCGCGCCGAGTATGAGCTCAAGACCATCGGTGACATGCACTACGACGGTTACTTCCTCGTGGTCCAGGACTTCGTCAACTGGGCGAAGCAGCAGGGGATACGCGTCGGCCCCGGCCGCGGGAGCGCGGCGGGCTCGGTGGTGACCTACGCTCTCGGCATCACCGAACTGGATCCGATCCGGTACAACCTCATGTTCGAGCGGTTCCTGAACCCCGAGCGCGTCGAGATGCCGGACATCGACATCGATTTCGACGACCGCCGGCGCGGTGACGTGATCCGTTACGTACAAGAGAAGTACGGCGAGGACCACGTTGCGCAGATCGTTACCTACGGCACGATCAAAGGTAAGCAGGCGATCAAGGACGCGGCGCGCGTGCTCGGTTTCCCGTACGCCGAGGGCGACAAGCTCACCAAGATGTATCCCCCGCTCGACCAGGGTCGCGACCACGGGCTCAGCCAGGCCCTCGAGACCTCGGCCGAACTTTCCGGGGCGTACGGGTCGGGTGGCGCCGCCAAGGAGATCATCGACACGGCCCTACAGGTTGAGAATCTGAAGCGGTCCGCAGGGATCCACGCGGCCGCGG
>JBKJZQ010000138.1:0-12102 GCA_046715095.1 Actinomycetota bacterium
CCGAGGAGCTCGTCCGTCTGCTCTCCAGGTTCGAGGTGCAACACATCGTCTCCGCCGATTTCGTGCGCTGCGTGCAGACGGTGCAGCCTCTCGCCGACGCTCTCGGCCTTCCGATCAAGGAAGAGGAACTCTTCTCCGAGCTCAGCTACCCCGGCCAGGAGCACGAAACACTGAACCGGCTGCGGGACATGGGGGCCTCGCTCGATACGACCGTCGTCTGCAGCCAGGGTGGTGTGATCCCGGGCCTCGTCGAGCTTCTCTCGCTGGAGGATCATGTAGATCTCGTGGAGGCACCGAACAAGAAAGGAAGCGTGTGGGCCCTCAATTTCGAGGGGCGCAAGTTGTTCAGCGCCGAATACCTACCGCCTCCGGCCATCGACTGAGCCACCCCGCTTCTTCCCGTATCCTGGGGACGGCCGTGCTAGGCGGGGGGCCAGGGGTCCCCTGTACCGGAAACCCTCTTGATGCCGGGCTGAGTACTCGCTTGCGGCCTTTGCGCGACCGGGCAGCCCCCGGAAAGCAGCGTTGATGGTCGGGTCCTGCGCGACTCGGAACCGTGAACCCGGTCAGGCCCGGAAGGGAGCAGCCGTAAGCGGCCCTCCGGGAGTGCCGCAGGGGTTCCCGGCCGGAGCCGGCTACCGGAACAGCGCCGGCGGCGTGAGGGTCCAGAGCGAGCTGCACGGCCACTTTTTAGTTTGGCTGGTCGTCTCGACGACCGGCTTCTGAGCTAAAAGGGGCTGTCGGGCGTGCGAGTACCCGGCCAATGCCGGGGTCGGTCTGAGGCTCGGGTTGGGGCTCAATTTCTGACGCGGGCTGCTACTAGGATGGGTCCGTGACTTATCTCGCTCTTTATCGCAAGTACCGGTCGCAGACCTTCGATGAGATCCTCGGGCAGGAGCACATCTCGTCGACCCTCGCCAACGCCATCAGGGAAGACAAGATCGCGCACGCGTACCTGTTCACGGGCCCTCGGGGGACGGGTAAGACGAGCACCGCGCGGATCCTCGCGAAGGCCCTCAACTGCGAGAAGGGGCCGACCCCCGAGCCTTGCGGCGTGTGCAACTCGTGCATCGCGATCACCAACGGGTCGTCCCTGGACGTCATCGAACTAGACGCCGCATCGCACTCCGGGGTCGAAGACACGCGCGATATCCTGCAGGGCGTCGCGCTGGCGTCGGCCGGTGGCCGCAAGAAGATCTACGTCATCGACGAGGTCCACATGCTCACGACCCCGTCGTTCAACGCGTTGCTGAAGACCCTCGAAGAGCCCCCCGAGCATGTGGTCTTCATCCTCGCCACGACCGAGGCTCACAAGGTGCTTCACACGATCCAGTCGCGGACCCAGAGGTTCGACTTCCGTCCGATCCCGAGCGAGGTGATTGCCAAGCATCTCGCGGATGTGGCCGTCAAGGAGTCTCTCGACGTCGATCCCGATGCGCTCGACATCGTGGCGCGGCAGGCCGAGGGCGGGATGCGAGACGCGCTCTCCACGTTGGATCAGCTGTCGAGCTTCGGACGCAGGGTGACTGCCGACGACGTCGAGCACTTGCTGGGCGGCCGCAAGGAGGACGCGTACGCCGAGCTGTTCGAAGCGCTTGCGCGCGGAGATCTCGGAAATATCTTCTGGTCTGTTCATTCGACCGTCGCTCAAGGAGCAGACGTTCGCCAGGTCGCGCGCGGCGCGCTCGGTCATGCGCGTTCACTCCTATTGTTGCGTACCGCTCCCGGCGCCGAGCAATTGATCGAATCCTCGCCTGCGGACCGCGCGACGATGGCGGCACAGGCCGAGCACTTCACCCCCTCGCAACTGCTCCGGATCGTGGACCTGCTGGCCAAGGCCCTGACCGACATGCGGGATGCTCCGAACCATCGCCTGCTCCTCGAGGTTGCGTTGATCCGCTCGGCGTCGCCCGATACCGATCCTGCGCCCACCGGGCTTCTGGGGCGCATCGAGCGACTCGAGCGCCGCATCGGGATCGAGGGCCCGCCACCTCAGGGCGAAGCCCCGCCCGCTCCCACGACGCGGGCGCCCCGCCCCGCCGCCGCCCCGGTGCCCGCCCCCGTCGCCAGAACCGGGCGTCCGGCCCCCGCGCCCAAGGCCGCCGTCCCACCGGCGCCGGCGGAGGAACCAGAACCGGCGATGCCGTCGACCGTCCCGGCCGAGGTGGGGTTCGGGCACATCAAGGACGCGTGGCCGCAGACCCTGCGCGAGGTCTCGAAGGCGAGCAAACGGGTCCACGCTCTGCTGAACCCCTCCCGTCCGCTCACCTACGACGACGGGGCGCTCGTTGCTGAGGTGCAGTCGGACTTCCATGCCGAGGAGATGACAGGCGATCGCAACCGGGCGATGCTGATCGACGCCCTCCACGCATCGCTCGGCATCAAGCCCCAGGTCTCGTTCGTCGCGGTTGGCTCGAGGCAAGCGCCGCCGGTGTCGGAGGACGAGGACCCGTCGGTGGTAGATATCTCGGACACCGCACCGGCCGAGGCGGATCACGACCCGATCGAGCTCCTCAAGAAGGGCCTCGGGGCTGAGGTCGTCGAATCCCACGGCGACAAGAGATGACGGGGAGGACCACGTGCAAGAGATGACGGGCGGGGCTCCATGCAAGAGATGACGGGCGGGGCTCCATGAAGGACATGCAGAAGATGATGAAGCAGGCCCAGAAGATGGCCGCCGAGATGCAGAAGGCGCAGGATGCTCTCGCGGAGGTCGAGGTCGAAGGGCAGGCCGGTGGAGGCGCGGTGAAGGTCGTCGCCACCGGAGACCAACGGATCGTCAGGGTCGAGATCGCCGAGGACATGTTCGAGGGCGTACCCGACAAGGACGACATCGAGATGCTCGCCGACACCGTCACGGCCGCGGTTAACGATGCGCTCGAGAAGTCGCGCGACGTGCAAGCCGAAGCGATGGGTCCTCTCGCCGGTGGTCTCGGCGGCATGGGCCTGCCCGGCATGTAGCGTGTCGATGCTCTATGCGGGACCGATCCAGGATCTGATCGATGAGCTTGCCCGGATGCCGGGTATCGGTCCCAAATCCGCTCAGCGCGTCGCGTTCTACCTCCTCCAGGCAACGACGGAGGATGCCAAGCGACTGGCCAGCGCGATCGTCGAGGCGAAGGAGAAGGTCAGGTTCTGCGAGCGTTGCTTCAACGTCTCCGATCAGGATCTCTGCGAATACTGCCGCTCGACGCGCCGCGACGGGACGATCATCTGCGTGGTCCAGGATCCGCCGGACGTCGTGGCGATCGAGCGCACCCGCGAGTATCAGGGCCTGTATCACGTGCTCCAGGGAGCCCTCTCGCCGATCGAGGGGATCGGGCCCGAGGACCTCAGGGTTTCGGAGCTCCTTCGCCGCTTGAGGACGCCCGAAGACGGGACGCCGGCGGTCTCTGAGGTCATCGTCGCTACGAACCCCAACATCGATGGTGATGCGACCGCGATGTACCTCGCCAGGTTGATCTCTCCTCTGGGTGTGCTGGTCACCCGGCTGGCGAGCGGGATGCCCGTGGGCGGTGACCTCGAATACGCCGACGAAGTGACCCTGGGGCGTGCGATCGAGGGGCGCAGACGCCTCGAAGGCTAGGGGGCGGGCGGGGGTCGGAGGTAAAACCGGTACCGTCTATGCCATGCCCCTGATCGTTCAGAAGTACGGAGGAACCTCCGTAGGAGACGCCGAGCAGATCAAGCGCGTGGCCGAGCGCGTGGTCGCGACCCAGGCTGCCGGAAACAAGGTCTGCGTCGTGGTCTCGGCCATGGGGCACACCACCGACGCGCTGGTCGAGCTGGCCAGCCAGATCTCCCCCGTCCCCGACTCCCGGGAGATGGACATGCTGCTTACCGCCGGTGAGCGGATCTCGATGGCTCTGTTGTCGATGGCGATCAACGAGCTCGGGGGGCGAGCGATCTCGTTCACCGGGTCTCAGGCCGGCATCGTGACCGATACCTCGCACGGCCGGGCCAAGATCATCGAGGTGAAGGCCGACCGTGTTCGGGAGGCCCTCGCCGACGACCGCATCGCGATCGTTGCGGGCTTCCAGGGTGTTTCGACCGCTTTCGACGTGACGACGCTGGGTCGCGGAGGTTCGGACGCCAGCGCTGTTGCCCTTGCTGCGGCTCTCGATGCGGATGCGTGTGAGATCTGGACCGATGTCGAAGGCGTGTTCACCGCCGACCCCAGGGTCGTGCCGGAAGCGCGCAAGCTTCATGCGGTTTCATATGAGGAGATGCTCGAGCTGGCCTCGTGTGGCGCCGGTGTCCTGATGCTGAGGAGCGTGGAATACGCTCGCAATCACGGGGTGAAGCTCCACGTCCGCTCGGCCTTTACGGGAGCGGAAGGAACGTGGATCACCGAGGAGGACGAACGTATGGAACAGGCGATCATCTCGGGGATAGCGCACGACATCTCCGAGGCGAAGGTAACCGTCAAGGGCGTGCCGGACCATCCGGGCGTCGCGTCCCGAGTGTTCCGTCCGCTCGCCGATGAGGGCGTCAACATCGACATGATCGTCCAGAACGTTTCAGACGACGGTAAGACCGACATCTCTTTCACGCTCCCGAAGTCCGACCTCCCTCGTGCTCTTCCGGTGCTCGAGCAGATCCGCGGCAACATCGGCGCCGAAGAGATCAGAACCGACGACGATATCGCCAAGGTGTCTCTGGTAGGAGCGGGGATGAAGAGCCATCCGGGAGTGGTCGCGGACATGTTCGACGCGCTTGCCGACGCCAACATCAACATCGAGATCATCTCGACCTCGTCGATCCGCGTCTCGTGCGTCATCCGCGCGTTCGAGGTCGAGCGCGCGGTGCAGGTTATCCACGACCGGTTCCAGCTTTCCACCGAGGTGATCCACCGGGAGTCCCACCCCGAGACGCTCACGCCCAAACTGAAGGTAGTGCGGGCGGAAGACGACCGATGAAGCTGGTGGTCGTTGGTGCGACCGGCGCCGTCGGGACCGAGATCATGCGGATCCTCGAGGAGCGACCGTTCGAGATAGATGAGCTGATCCCCGTTGCATCGGCCCGGTCGGCGGGACGGAAGCTGCCGTTCCGCGGTCGCGAAGTGACCGTTCGCGAACTGGCCCCCGACGTGTTCGAAGGAGGTGACGTCGCGCTGTTCGACGTTCCCGACGACGTTTCGCTGCAGTGGGCGCCCGTCGCGGTTGAGCGAGGAGCCGTCGTGGTCGACAACTCCGCCGCGTTCAGGATGGACCCCGACGTTCCGCTGATCGTTCCCGAGGTCAATCCGGAGGCGGTCCGCGACCTCACTAAAGGGATCATCGCCTCGCCCAACTGCACGATGCTCGCGATGATCGTCCCGGTGGCCGCGCTGCACAAGGCTGCAGGGCTCACACGCATCATCATGTCGTCGTATCAAGCGGCGTCGGGGGCCGGTAAGCCCGGTCAGGACGAGCTGCTCGAGCAGACCAAGGCGGTTCTCAAGGATCCTGAAGCCGCGACCCGGGGACTCGGCCGGGACGTGATCGACGCCGGTGAGGTCTTCGCCCATCCGCTCGCTCTCAACGTGATCCCGCAGATCGGTCAGGTGAGGGATAACGGCTACACGGGAGAAGAGATCAAGGTCGGCGACGAGACCCGCAAGGTGTTGAACCTTCCGAACCTTCTCGTGACGGCAACCTGCGTACGCGTGGCCACGATGGTCGGACACGGTGTCTCGATCCACGCGGAGTTCGAGCGTCCGATCGACGTCGAGGAGGCCCGCAAGGTCCTGTCCGGCGCCGCCGGGGTCGAGCTCATGGACGACACCGCCAACAACGTGTACCCGACGCCGCTGCAGGCGGCCGGCCACGACCCATGCTACGTGGGCCGCATCCGCCAGGACCTCGGTGACGACAAGGCGCTCGAGCTGTTCTCGGTCGCCGACAACCTGCGCAAGGGCGCGGCCCTCAACACGGTCCAGATCGCCGAGCTACTTCAGTAAGGAGCTCCTCGGCTCGGAGCGGGTCGAAGAGACCGGCGGCGATCGTCTCGCAACTGGCGGCCGCCATGGCGATGCCGCGCGCGACCGCATCCTCCAGGGGATGCTTGGAGCTCAGCTCGTATGCGATCCCCGCCACGAGACAGTCACCCGCACCGATCGAGTTCACCAGTTCGATCTTGGGAGCCGAGAAGCACATCGATCCCTCTGCGGTTGCGAGAACCCCTCCGTCGGCTCCCGCCGAAACCAGAACGGCCTTCGGGCCCTTGTCGAGCAGCGCGTGAGCAGCATCCTCCGCGCGCCTCAAAGCGTCGGGAGCACCTTCCACGGTCTCTTCGATCTTGCCGGAGAGCACCCCGAGTGCTTCGGCCAGGTTGGGCTTGACGACGTCGGGCGCGGCTCCCAGAGCGACGTCGAGATACATACGGGATGTGTCGCAGACCGTGATGCACCCGCGGTCCTTCGCCATCGCGATCATCCTCGCCGCAGCGTCGAACGGTGTCCCGGGGGGGAAGCTCCCGGAACAGACGAAGACGTCGGCGGCCGCCAGGAGCTCGGGAAGGATGGCCTCGAAGCGGCTCCAGTCCGGATCCGCGAGCTCCGGACCCGACTCGTTGAACACCGTGATCGAGTCCGGCCCGATGACCGTCAGACAGGATCGGGTCTCGCCCGGGACCATGATGCCCCGGGCATTGACGCCCTCTCGATCGAGGAGCCCCTTAACCGCTTCTCCGGTGAACCCACCGAGGATCCCGACGACGAGCGACGGCACCCCGATGCAATCGAGCGCCCTCGCCACGTTCACGCCCTTGCCCCCGCCGCGCGCATCGGAAACCTCGGAGCGATGGATGGCCCCCACGAGGACCTCGTCGACCTTCATCGTGCGGTCGAGCGAGAAGTTCGGGCAGGCGATCACGATCCGGCTCATCTGGTCGGGAAGGCGGGATTTGAACCCGCGACCTCAGCGTCCCGAACGCTGCGCGCTGCCAAGCTGCGCCACTTCCCGTGGTGGCGGACAGGATAGCCGATGCCACCTAGCCCTCGACGTTCAAGGGTTGTTCACTTCCCGGCCTCCATCCCGCCATACACCGTTGTTAGCGTCCGCCCCATGGATGGACACAAGAACCTAGGAGGAACGGATCAAATGAGTATCCGCTCGCGACGTCTCAAGATCGTCGCGGCTCTATCCGCGCTCGCGCTACTGGCGGTCGCCTGCGGCGGGAGCGGCAACCCCCTGGAAGGGAATGGGGGGGGCGGCAGTTCGGATCGATCGCGATCTCGGGCTCCTCGACCGTAGAGCCCATCTCCGGATTGAACGCCCAGAAGTTCTCGGCCGAGAACCCGGACGTCGCGATCACGGTTGACGGCCCCGGGACCGGTGACGGGTTCGCTCTGTTCTGCGAAGGGAAGACCGACATCTCGGATGCATCCCGTCCCATAAAGCTCGACGAGGAAGCACCGATCTGCGAAGAGAACGGCATCGAGTTCATCGAGCTGAAGGTCGGCATCGATGGGATCTCGGTGTTGACCTCGCTCGAGAACGACCGGGTGACGTGCTTGAGCTTCACCGACCTGTACGCACTCCTCGGGCCCGAGTCCGAAGGTTTCGCCAACTGGTCGGATGCCGATGACATCGGCAAGGAGCTCGATGCTCAGGGTGCTCCCTATCCGGACGTACCTCTGGTGATCACTGCGCCGGGTGAAGAGTCGGGGACTTTCGACTCCTTCGTGGAGCTGGTCCTCGAGGGGATCGCGGTCGACGAGCGGGGGATCTCGGAAGACGGTCCGTTCGTAAGGCCCGATTACCAGGCGTCGCCGAACGACAACGTGATCATCGAAGGGATCGCGGGTAACCCGACATCTCTAGGCTGGGTGGGCTACTCGTTCTACGAACAGAACACCGAGGTGGTCAAAGCCCTCGAGATCGATGGCGGCGACGGATGCGTCGCTCCGACCACCGACACCATCGCCAGCGCCGAGTACCCGATCTCCCGGTACCTCTACGTCTACGTGAACGCGGCGAAGGCCGAGGAGAGCCAGGCGCTCCAGGACTTCGTCGAGTTCTACCTCTCCGATGACGGCATCGCGACCGTGGCCGAGGTCGGCTACGTGAACCTGCACGACGAAGACCTCACCACTTCCCGTCAGGTGTGGACCGACCGGGAGACCGGTTCTCGGGAAGGTTAGTACCCCTGCTGTTCCCCCCGCGGACGGAGGCTCATTCCCCAGAGTCTCCGTCCGCTTTCCATTTGTTTGGATCTGCTGTCTGTGAACTTCTCCGTGCTCGGTGTGAACACTCCGCGAACTCAGGCCTTACGGCGCGGGACGACAGATAGGTTCGGGTCGATGACTCAAGCGGTTCTCCCACCCCAGATTCCGATCGCCGAGGCGCTCAAGGGTGATCCTTCCCGCCGGCGCCGGGAGAACTTCATCCGGCGGATGTTCCTCGGGGCCGCGGCCGTTTCCGTCCTCATCAGTGCGGCCATCGTTTTCTCTCTGGTCGGCAGGGCCGTGACGTTCATCACCAACGTCGATCTCGGAGCATTGTGGACGTCGGGGTGGTTCCCGCGGCGCGGCCTTTACGACATCAAGACGATCGTTATGGGGACGCTGATCGTTTCGCTGATCGCGATGATCGTGGCGATCCCGCTGGGCCTCGGGTCTGCCGTCTATCTCTCGGAGTACGCTCGCCCCAGAGTGAGGCGGCTCCTGAAGCCGGTACTCGAGATCCTTGCCGGTATCCCCAGCGTGGTCCTGGGATTCTTTGCGATCACATTCATCAGCCCTCAGATCGTCGAACGCCTCATCCCCGGTGCCTCGCTCTTCAACATGATGGCCGCCGGTATCGGGGTCGGCGTGCTCGTGACTCCGTTGATCGCATCGATCTCGGAGGACGCGATGCGGGCCGTTCCGGCCTCGTTGCGAGAGGCGTCCTACGGAGTCGGTGCTCGCAAGAGGACCACCACCGCGAAGGTCGTGTTCCCCGCGGCGATCTCCGGCATCGTCGCGTCGATCATCGTTGGAGTCTCTCGCGCCATCGGCGAGACCATGGTCGTCGCGATCGCTGCAGGTGCAACCGGCGGATCCTTGTTTCAGCTCGATCCCAGCCAGCCTGGACAGACGATGACCGCCGCCATGACGTCGCTCGCGATCGGAAGCGACCAGGTGAAAGGCGGGGAGTTCACGTTCGAGAGCCTGTTCTTCGTTGGTTTCCTTCTGTTCGCGCTGACACTCGTCCTTAACATCATGAGTGAGCGATTCGTACGACGGGTGAGGGAGAAGTACTGATGGCAGTCTCCTCAACCACGCACGACGTGGTCCTGGCGAGGCTCAAAGGTCGGCGCGTGGATCTGAAGGGCGTTGTGTTCGAGGCGTTGCTCCTCCTCGCGCTCCTCCTGGCACTGAGCATCCTCATCACGCTCATGGCGGATGTTCTAAGAGGAGGACTGGGTGTCCTCACCGAACGGGGGTTTCGTTTCCTCTCCGACGGGCTAGTGACCTTCTCCGCCGACTCAGCCGGAGTGAAATCGGGGATCATGGGATCGATGTTGACCCTTGTCTTCGTCGTACTCCTGGCCTTCCCACTCGGTATCGGGGCCGCCGTCTATCTGGAGGAGTATGCGCCCGACACCACCTTCACGCGCTTCATCAACGTGAACATCCGTAACCTCGCCGGGGTTCCCTCGATCGTCTACGGGCTCTTGGGCTTGGCTCTCTTCGTGGAGGTCTTCCGACCGCTGACGGGAGGGACGACGGCCATCTCGGGCGGGCTCACGCTTGCGGTTCTCGTATTGCCGATCGTCGTCATCACCGCGGCCGAGGCGCTACGGGCGGTGCCCGATTCGATCCGGGAGGCGGGCTTCGGTGTGGGAGCGACGCGCTGGGAGGTCGTTCGCAGCCACGTTCTGCCGTCCGCAGCTCCCGGCATCCTCACCGGGACGGTCTTGTCGATCTCGAGGGCACTGGGCGAGACCGCTCCGTTGCTCCTCGTAGGAGCCGTCACGGGGTTCATCGCGACCGGGGGCCAGAGCCTCGTCGAACAGATGCGGTCGAGTTTCACTACGCTTCCCACCGTGGTTTACAGCTACGCCCGACAGCCCAGCCAGGAATTCAGGGAGGTCACGTCGGCGGCGATCATCGTGTTGCTCGCGGTGATCCTCCTCGTCAATGCCATCGCGATCGTCCTTCGGAATCGTTACGAGAGAAAGTGGTAAAGCAATGGAAACGGAAACCTTGAACCCGGCTATCCAGGTGGGCCTGCGGGCCAAGGAACGAGCGGACTCCAGCGAGCCCGGAACGGGACGCACGGTCCTGGAGATGGAAGACCTCGCGGTTTACTACGGAGACTTCCGGGCCGTCCGGGACGTCAGCCTCAAGGTCGAGGAGCACAGGATCACCGCCTTCATCGGACCCTCCGGCTGTGGCAAAACGACCGTGCTGAGGTGTCTCAATCGGATGAACGATCTGATCGAGATCGCTCGAGTGGAAGGCCGGGTTTCCTATCACGGGGTCGATCTGTACGGGAAGGGGATAGACCCGGTCGAGGTTCGCCGGCGCATCGGGATGGTGTTCCAGAAGCCGAATCCGTTCCCTAAGTCCATCTACGACAACGTCGCATTCGGCCCCCGGGTGGCCGGGATCAAAGGCGACATGGACGAGATCGTCGAGTCGTCGCTCCGCAAGGCAGCGCTGTGGGACGAGGTGAAGGACCGGCTCAAGGAGTCGGGGATGTCGCTGTCGGGAGGACAGCAACAGAGGCTCTGTATCGCGAGGTGCATCGCGGTGCAACCGGACGTGATCCTGATGGACGAGCCCTGCTCGGCGCTAGATCCCATCGCGACCGCCCGGATCGAGGACCTCATGCAGGAGCTGAAGAACGATTACTCGATCGTGATCGTGACCCACAACATGCAGCAGGCGGCGCGCGTGAGCGACATGACCGCCTTCTTCACCGTTGAGGTCGGCGAGTCCGGTGACTCGAGGACCGGGATACTCGTTGAGTACGACGCCACCGAGAGGATCTTCACGAACCCGTCGGAAGAGCGGACCGAGAATTACGTGACGGGACGGTTCGGGTAAGTCTTCAGCATCCTCGTCCTGACATCGCCCTGCCCGTCAGCAGTCGGACGCTTCGATCACGGAACTAACTTGTATCCGAGGCCCCGGATCGTGATCAGGTGCTTGGGGTTCTTGGGGTCCTCCTCGGCTTTGGCGCGTAGTCGCTTCACGTGGACGTCGAGCGTCCGCGTGTCACCGAAGTAGTCGGTTCCCCAGATCCGGTCGATGAGCGTCTCGCGGGTGAGCACGCGGCCGGCGTTCTCCATCAGTAGCTCGAGGAGTTCGAATTCCTTGCGCGGCAGGTGGACGGGCTCTCCCCTGACGGTGACCTCGAACCGCTCCGGGTCGAGCCGGATGCCTCCTGCTTCGAGAACCTCCCCTTCATCTGCCGGTTCCCCACGGGCTCGTCGCAGAACGGCCCGGACCCGGGCAACGAGCTCTCTGGTGCTGAACGGCTTGGTGACGTAGTCATCGGCGCCGAGCTCCAATCCGACCACCTTGTCGATCTCGGAATCGCGAGCGGTGAGCATGATGATCGGCACGTTCGATGAACGACGGATCTGCTTGCAGACGTCTTCTCCTGGAAGACCGGGGAGCATGAGGTCAAGCAGCACCAGGTCGGCTCCGTCGGTCTGGAACCGAGCGAGACCTTCGCTGCCATCGGTCTCCCACTTCACCTCGTAGCCCTCGCGGCCAAGGGTGTACTCGAGCGCTTCACCGAGAGCGGTCTCGTCTTCGATGAGGAGGATCCTCAGCATCAATGCACCTCCCCTTCGTCCGGGTAGTTGCCTGATGCGGCACTGGTTGTCGGGAGGCGAACCACGAACGTGGTTCCCGCACCGAGCTCGCTGTTCACGCGGACGGTGCCACCGTGGAGGTCCACGGCATGCTTGACGATCGCCAATCCCAATCCGGTCCCCCCCCGATCGCGGGAGCGTGCTTTGTCGACCCGGTAGAAACGCTCGAAGATCCGTTTCTGGGAATCGAGGGGGATACCGATCCCCGTGTCTTCGATCTCGAGGACCGCCTGCGACCCGTCAACCCCGAGACGAAGCTCGACCTGCCCGCCTTCCGGGGTGTACCGGATGGCGTTCTCGACCAGGTTC
>JBKJZQ010000139.1:0-2957 GCA_046715095.1 Actinomycetota bacterium
CGGTGCCAGCGACGCGATGTCTTCGGCGAAGGCGTGCGTTTCCTTCGGTAACTCGGCGGCGGGAACCGAACGGTTGACGAGGCCGGCCGCAGCCGCCTCGAGACCGGTGAAGGTGCGCCCGGTCATCAGCACCTCGCGTGCCACCGCAGGACCGGTCAAGAGGACCTGTCGCCTCACGTTCTCGAGATTCACAACGATCCCGAGCTTGGTCGAGGGGATCCCCAGTTTGGCGTCGTCGGCGGCGACCCGGAAGTCGCACACGGCCGCCAGCTGCAGGCCACCCCCCAGGGCCGCTCCGTTGATCTGCGCGACGGTCGGGATACGGAACCGGGCGACGGCTTCCAGCATCCGTTCGAAGCGCGGCAGGAACTCCATCCCTCCACCCCCGGCCACCGCGGCGAAGTCCGCTCCCGCGCAGAACACCTTCCCTCGACCCCTGAGCACGACCACGCGGGTGGTTGGCTCCGAGTCGATGTCCTCCAGCGCGTCGACGATCGCGTCGCAGAGGCCGACCGACAGAGCGTTCCTCTGCTCGGGACGGCTCAACTCGAGGAAGGCGACGGCACCCTCACGGGTGACCTTGACGAGACTCACTTACTCGATGACCGCGATGACATCGCCCTCTTGCACGGTGCCACCTTCCTGAACGCCGATCTGAGCGACGGTACCCGACGTCGTCGCCTCGACCGGTATCTCCATCTTCATCGACTCGAGGATGCAGATCGTGTCGCCCTCGGCGACCTCGTCCCCTTCCTTCACCACGATCTTCCACACGCTGGCGACCATCTCTGCCAGCACCTCTTCGCTCATGTATTTCCTTTCGCGGCGGGCGCGCAGCTCAGGTTGGCGAGCTCTGACTCGCTCATGTATTTCCTTTCGCGGTGCTCTCCAGGCCGCTCCGGTCGGGAGGATCGGGCAGCGACAACTGAGCTCTCGCCTCGGCCGGCGAGGCGACCTTGCGACCGGCCAGCTCGACCGATCTCGCGGCCGTGGCGACCAGGTCGCCGTTAGACGACGCCATCTCTCCCGAAGGGAGGTAGAAGTTGTCCTCCAGGCCGACGCGGACGTTCCCGCCGAGCGACACGCCGGCCGCGACCAGCTCCCACTGCTTGCGCGAGATCGCGATGACCTCCCATGTCGACCGCTCGGGAAGCAAGGTCGCCATGTGCGCGAGCGTTCGGGCGTCGGGCGGTGCCCCTCCGAGCACGCCGAGGATCAGCGAGAATTGGATCGGAGGCTGGATCAGGCCCATGTCGATGAGCGGGCCGACGTTGCCGATGTGTCCGGTGTCGAAACACTCGCACTCGGGCTTCACGGCGACCGAGTTCATCTTCTCGATCAAGAAGGTGATGTCCGAGAACGGATTCGCGAACACGAGATCGAAGATGAGCGCCTTGCGCTTCTTCGAGTACTTCGCGTAGTTCATCGACCCCATGTTGAGCGCGCCGAGCTCGGGCTTGAGGGCGACCACGTGATGCACGCGCTCCTCCACCCTGACCCCGACCGCGCCGGTCGAGTAATTGATGATCAGGTCCGGGGCCTCGGCCAGAATCGCCCCGGTGATCGCGGCATACTCCTCAACCCGGTAGCTCGGCTGACCGTCGGGGTAGCGAGCATGGATGTGAACGACCGAGGCACCGGCGTCGTAAGCCCGCTTCGCTTCGGCCGCGTACTCCTCGGGGGTGTAGGGGATCCCCGGGCACTGCTCGCGACTCGCGGCTACTCCGCTCAACGCGCAGGTGATCACGCAGGGGTCCATGTGCGAGGAACCTATAACGGATGACGCGGAACCGGCACCTGACGGTTGTAATAGCCTTCGGGCCATGACCGTGACCGTGGTGGACCACCCGCTTGCCTGCCATCTCCTTCTTCAGATCAGGGACGAGACGACGCAACCGGATCAGTTCCGGTCGCTCACGAAGAGACTCACGACGCTGCTGATCCTCGAGGCCACAAGGGATCTTCCGGCCGAGGATACGACCGTGCGCACGCCGCTCGAGGACGCGCCGGGCAAAGTGCTCGCCGGTCCGATCGTGGCCATCCCGATCCTCAGGGCGGGTCTCGGGATGCTCGACGCGGTCGTGGAGCTCTTCCCGCAGGTACGGGTCGGTTACCTGGGCCTCGAGCGGGACGAAGCGACCTTCCAGCCGTCGGAGTACTACCACAAGCTCCCGCCGCTGACCGATGCCGTCACCTTCGTCCTCGACCCGATGCTGGCAACGGGTGGCTCGGCTCAGGCGGCTCTCACCTCCATCAAGGAAGGTGGCGCGGACAAGATCAAGATGGTCTCGATCGTCTCGGCGCCCGAGGGGATCAAGGCCCTGACCGACGCCCACCCGGACGTCGACATCATCACCGCCGCCATCGACCGGGAACTCAACGACACCGCCTACATCCTCCCGGGCCTCGGCGACATGGGCGACCGCCTCTACGGCACCAACCCCTAGAACCCGGAAAGCACCTTTGAGGTGTCTAGCCCGCGGTATGTCGCACGGAAGGGACATCTAAGGTGGGATGAGCGCGGTTAGACGGGGAGGACGCCGTGTTTGCGCCACGGGCGTTCGACGTGCTTGTTGCGTGCCATCTCGAGGCCTCGGGTGATCGTTTCCCTCGTGTCAGCGGGGTCGATCAGGTCATCGATGAAGGACCATCCCGCGGCGATGTAGGGCGAGATCTGCTCGCGGATCATCGCGACCATGCCGTTGCGGGCCTCGGCCTGCTGGTCCTCGGGCATCGCTTCGATCTGCTTGCGGAAGATGATGTTGACCGCGCCCTCGGGACCCATGACCGAGATCTCTGCGGTCGGCCAACCGACGATCAGGTCGGGCTCATAGGCCCGGCCGTTCCTCACGTAGTACCCGGCGCCGTAACCCTTGCGGAGCACGACGGTGACCTTGGGCACGGTCGCCTCGGCCACCGCGAACAGCATCTTGGCCCCGTGACGGATGATCCCCTGC
>JBKJZQ010000140.1:0-3875 GCA_046715095.1 Actinomycetota bacterium
TTCTTCGAGGAACAGTTCGAAGACGCCAAGGGGGCGGCGCTCCAGCTACTCCTCACCGCGGTGATCCTGGTCGGCGCCGAGCAGCTCACGCAGCGCAACCAACGCCGCGCCGATGTGACGGGGCAACCGATGAAGGGCCAGGACGACTTGACCCCGGCCGGGGCGCTGTTCGTCGGGGTCGCGCAAGCGGTGGCGATCATCCCCGGGATCTCTCGGTCCGGCTCGACGATCGGCGCGGGCTTGCTGCTCGGGATGGACCGGGAAGCCGCCGCTCGCTTCGCGTTCCTGCTTGCGATCCCGGCCCTCGCCGGGGCTGCCCTCGTGCAGGCGCCCGACCTCGGATCGAGCAGCGTCGGGCTCGGAGCCGGCGCGGCCGGCTTCATCGCTTCCCTCGTGTCGTCGTACGTGGCCGTGGCCGGACTGATCCGTTATCTCAAGTCCCGAACGCTCTATCCGTTCGCGGCCTATGTCACGATTGCCGCGGTGGTCTTCTACATCCTCTTGTGAGAACGCCCCTCCTGTGAGACGACCAAGCCGGGGTGGCGAGGGCAACTATGCGCGCTTGTGAGAAACGGCCTCCGGCGGTACCCTTGAGGAGCCCTGGGAACACCAACGGAACGACCCGAACGGCACCATCACACGCTCGTCCAGGCCTTGATCAGCCTAGCGAAAAGAGGTCCGACCTGAACCCCGATGGGTCCGGCTACACACCTGAGCAAAGCGCACGTTTGCGGATGATTCACGACCGCCTGATCGAGGCCCGCAGGGAGCTCGATGCCCTTATCGGTGACGCCTACCTAAGACCACGCGCCTCGATCGTTCCCGTTCATTTCCTCGACCTGGCCTCGGCGGCCGAGAAGCTCCGCTGGGCAGAGAAGGAATGGCGCGAGCTCGACCAGGAGATGGCGGCCGAGGAACCGGACGAGCTCAAGGGGGAGCCACCGGCAGACCCTGAAGAACCTCATGCGGAGGTCCTCGAAAGCTCTGGAGCCCTCGGCTCCTAGCCGAGGCGCCGGCACCCCGCGGCTAGCGCGGCGGCATCCTCAAGGCACCATCGAGCCTGATCGTGGTCCCGTTGAGCATGGGGTTCTCCACGATGTGTCTCACCAGCGCGGCGAACTCGACCGGGTTGCCCAACCGGCGCGGATGAGGGATCCCTTCAGCCAGCTTGTGGCGCGCCTCCTCGGGTAGACCGGCGAGCATCGGCGTGTCGAACGTTCCGGGCGCGATGGACATGCATCTGATCTGCTTCGATGCCAGGTCCCGCGCGATCGGAAGGGTCATGCCGGCGATCCCGCCCTTGGAGGCGGCGTAGGCCGCCTGACCTATCTGACCGTCGAACGCCGCGATGCTGGCGGTGTTCACGATCACGCCATGTTCTTCACCACCATCCGATTCTTGGCCCGCCATCTGCGCGGCCGCGATCCGGATGACGTTGAACGTTCCGATCAGGTTCACCTTCACCACGAACTCGAACCGCTCGAGATCGATCGGCGCTCCGTCCCGGGTGAGGACCCGACCGGGGAAACCGACCCCGGCGCAGTTGACGACGATGTGCAACCCCCCGAACGCCTCCACCGCGGTCGAGACCGCAGCTTCGACATCGCTCGAGCTGGTCACATCGGCCGGGGCGAACCGCGTCCGGTCACCGAGACCTGCGGCCACCGCCGCCCCGTCCGAGCTCGGAAGGTCGACGACGACGACCGATGCGCCTGCCTCGAGCAGAGCATCGACCGTGGCGAGCCCGAGGCCCGAAGCCCCGCCGGTCACGAGCGCGGTCTTTCCTGAGATCTCCACTGTGCTCCTTTGGTCGCGTAGCTCGAGTAGGTACGAAGAACCCGCCCGGCTCAGTTGGTCTCGGGGACCACTTCACCGGAGGACAGGACGAGCCCATCTTCGCATCTCGTTTCGACCCGTCCGTCGGAAAACTGTTCGTGATACAGCGCCGCGTATGCACCCTCCTTCGCCAGCAGCTCGGCGTGAGTGCCGCGCTCGATCACCCGACCTCGATCGAGATAGATGATCTTGTCGGCCGCGAGGATCGTCGACAACCGGTGGGCGATGGCAACCGTCGTGCGGCCCGACATGAGCGGGATCAGGGCGTCCTGGACCAGTCGTTCCGAATGGGTATCGAGCGCGCTGGTTGCCTCGTCCAGGATCAGGACCTTCGGATCCTTGAGGATCACCCGGGCGATCGCGAGGCGTTGCTTCTCGCCCCCGGACATCTTGTAGCCGCGCTCACCGACGGCCGTATCGAAACCGTCTGCGAGTTCCATGATGCGTTCGTAGATGTGCGCCGCTCTAGCCGCAGCCTCGAGCTGTTCGTCCGTCGCCTCTGGATTCCCGTACTTCAGGTTGTTCCGGATCGTCGTGTTGAACAGGTACGTCTCCTGCGTCACGACCCCGATCGCCTCGCCGAGGGATTCGAGCGTTAGGTCCCTGACGTCGATCCCATCGAGTTCGACCGCACCCCGGTCCACGTCGTAGAGCCGCGGGATCAGGTAGGTGAGGGTCGTCTTGCCGGCCCCCGAAGGTCCGACGAGCGCCACCAGCTCACCCGGCCTCGCCTCGATGTCGACCCCTTGCAAGGTCCACAGCCGGTGGTCCCGTCTCCCGTCATCGTTCTGACGTTCGTAGCGGAACCAGGCGTCCTTGAAGGAGATCTCTCCTCTGACCTCGGCCGGATCGAGTTCGATCGCGCCGTCTTTGTCGACGATCTCGCGCTCGAGGTCGAGGTACTCGAAGATGCGGTCGAACAGCGCCAGCGCGCTCTGGATCTCGACCTGCACGTTGAGCAACTGACCCATCGGGAAGAACAACCGGCTCTGGAGCGTGGTGAAGGCCACGATCGTTCCCACGATCTGGTTCGGGTTCTCCCCGAGGCTCCCGTTGAGGAACAGCCATCCACCGACCAGGTAGACGAACGCCGGCATGACCGAGAAGAAGACCTGGACCAGCGCGAAGAACCCGCGACCGACCATGGTCCTCTTGATCTCGAGCCTTGAGAGGCGCCGGTTCTCCTTGCGGAACCGGTCGATCTCGTAGGCCTGCCGGCCGAACGACTTCGACAACAAGATGCCGGAGATCGACAGCGTCTCCTGCATGATCGCAGTCAGGTCGGCGAGCGACTCCTGCGTCCTCCCCGAGACCTCGCGTCGTACCTTGCCGACCTTGCGAGAAAGGATCAGGAAGAACGGCAGGATCCCCAGGGACAAGAGGGTCAGCTGCCACGACAAGAGCAGCATCGCCACAACCGTGGAGAGCACCGTCGTTACGTTCGCGACGATGCTCGACGCGGTATCGGTCAAGACGCTCTGCACCCCGCCGACGTCGTTCGAGAGGCGCGACTGGATCTCTCCGGTCCGGGTCGAGGTGAAGAACTTGAGCGACATGTGCTGCAGGTGGGAGTAGAGAGAGTTCCTGAGATCCTGCATCACGTTCTGACCGACGATGTTGTTCGTGTACGTCTGCCACAACCCCAAAACCCCGGAGACGATGGGGGAAGTCGCCATCACCGCGGTCACGATGAACAGCAGCCTCAGACGATCTGCTTCTGGAGCGCTGCTGAGGATCACGTCGTCGAAGACGACCTTGATCAAAAGTGGGTTGACCAGACCGATCGCCGACGTGACGAGGATCAGCACCGCGACGAGCCCGACCTTCTTCTTGTAGGGCTTGAAGATCTTGACGATGCGCCTGAAAGTGCCTGCCCTGGCAGGCCTCTCCGGCTGTTCTGGTGGTGCGAGGCGGTGGGATCTCGGTGGCACTGACAACCTCTAACTTTCCTCAAACTTTCTAACGGTTACGTAAACAACTTTGGCTCCACGTCCCTTCCCGCCTACCGGGTCCGGAGGGCGACGATGACCCCGTCCCGG
>JBKJZQ010000141.1:0-7859 GCA_046715095.1 Actinomycetota bacterium
GTCGTTTCCGTGGAGCGTTGGAACGAGCTTCAGGAGGCGATCGAAGACCTCGAAGACGCCGTTGCCATTCTGGAGCATCGGTCGGGGGCGGACCGCGGTCGCCCGGCGGAGGCGGTCTTCTCGTCAATAGTGGCCGATGAGGCCGATGTATCGCGTCCGGCTCGCAAGACGGGCTGAGCGTGGGCTTCGCCGGATCCGCCAGGGGGACCCGAGAAGTTATGGCCGGATCGTGGTGGCGATCGAATCTCTCGCCGAAGACCCGCTGCCCTCGGGCACGACCAAGCTGACCAGTTTCGATCCCCCTGCATGGCGCTTACGCGTCGGCGAGTACAGGATCGTCTATGAGATCCATGAGGATGAGCTGATAGTCATTGTCGTGAACGTAGCGCCACGCGGGGAGGTCTACCGTTAGAGGACTACCGGCATCTCGGCGAACGGGTCCTTACGACCGAACTCGAGGTGAGCTCCCTTGATCGACGATAGAGATGTGACGTGAAGCCACCGCCCGTCGTCCAGGCGGTAGAGCTCGAGGGCCAGGTCGGCGACTTCGGTGTTGGCGCAGAAGTGAGACTTTGCATCGGGATCCTCGTAGTGCACCTGCACGAACCGATCGATCGACGCGCGGGCCGCTCCGACGAGCTTCCAGTGTTCGTTGCGCGCGCTGAACGCCCACGTCGGCATCTCGTAGGTTCCCTTCGCCCTGAGCGCCCACCTGAGGTCGTTGAACGCGATGTCCTCGCCACGGAAGTGCAGGTAGACGAAGGTGAGCGTCGGGGCGGGCACCGGGCCCAGCGTCGTCTGGCCGGCAGCGGCTTCGAACACCGCCCGTTCTCCCTGTTCGAAGTTCGAGCAGTGGGCCCACGCCCACGACAACGCGTTGCGCTTGCCCCACCTGTGCGATTGACAACCGTGCTCCCCGGTGAACGTCAAGGTCTCTTCGTCGACCTGAACCTCACCGGTGAACGGCACCGACAGGTTCGGTGAGCAGAGGGTCGAGAACTTCCGCTCGGCCCGGCGCCGGAGGCGGGCGGGGAAGTGTTGGTAGCAGCGGTCTGCCGGTTCGATGTCGAGGGACCACGAGATAGTGCGGTCGTCGCCGGCGACCCGGCCCTCGAGGTGCGACTCGGACAACCACGAGTCACCCATCCGCACGATGGCACCGTCGTCTCTCCCGTGGGCCGGTGCGAGATGGTCGATGTCCATGCGGTTCTTGATCGCGACCGTGCGCTTCCCGTCGGGATCGAAGCGAACCGCCCACAGGGCGCAGTGAGCAGGGCCCATGTCCGGCGCGGTGATCGTGTAGCGCAACCAGATACCGGAACCGCTCTCGGCGTGGTTCAGCGTTGCGTACCAGACTTCCAGGAACCCGGCCGAACGCCGATCCCAGCGCATGAGGTTTTCGGTCCCCGTGTTGGTGAATGGCATGCCTGGGTAACCCTAGCGCCCGGCGGCCGCCAGCAGAGAAGCGCCTACCCGCTGCCACGACCACCGGCTACGGGCCAGATCGACAACGGCCTCCTTGGCGGCGAAGCGCTCGTCCGGACTCAGGGCGAAGACCCGGTCGATGGCCTCGGCGATGGGCTCTATCGGTCTCTTTGGATCGAAGGTCACGAAGCCGGGGCGACCGAGGGCCGACTCGACCGCGGCACCGATCTCGCCGATGCCGGAGTGCCCCGGGACGATCGGGATCACGCCGGATGCGGCGGCTTCGGCGGCGACCATCCCGAATGCTTCCGGCATCACCGAGGGAACCACCAGGACATCGAAGGTCGGCAGAACCTGTGCCAGGGGGCCGTGGTCGAGACGGCCGGGGAACACCAGCGGGATCTCGGAGACGCGCCGGTAGAAAGACCCGTCGTCGGACGCACTGAGGAACGCCTCGAGCTCTTCGAGCGGCCGGCCGTCGCCGCGCCGGGCGAGCGCGAGGGCATCTTCGTGCCCGCCGCTGCTGAGCGCGTGCCACAACGCGTGGAGCTGAACCTCGAAGCCGCCGTAACCAACGACGACGGCCCTCAGCTCCGGTGTATCCGTGAGGCCGAGGGCGGCCAGCAAGTGGTGCACCCCCTTCGAAACGATCAGTTTCCCGACGAAGGCGACCGTCGGAGGATCGCCGGCGGCGCGCTCGACCGGACGAAAGAGATCGATGTCGCATCCCGGGTTGATCACCACGGCGTTCTCGCGCCAACCGGGGACCACCCGGGAGGCCTCTTCGACCATGTAGTGGCTTCCGCCGATCACCCGCTGCGCGGCCGAGAGGCCCTCTTGCGCGTAGCGCAGGTAGCGCTCTTCGAGCTTCACGGCGTACTCGAGCGCGCTCCCGTGGAGCTTCGCGATGAAGGTGGTCCCGGTCCGTTCGCACGCGCGTTTGGCGATGTAGGGACCCATGACCTCGTGCCCGGTGATGATGACGTCGGGCTCGAAGTCCCGGATCGCGGTCACCATGGCGGCCACGTTCCGGTCCGTGTAGGAGCCGAGCTCCTCGTCGCTCAGATCGACGAAGAGCTTCGCGGTGAAGCCCTCGTACTCGTCATAGACGTAGACCGGAAGGATCTCTCCGATCGCCGGGTTCAGCACCCGGACCCTCCCCGGAGCCTGCAGAACGTTCGTGGGGCGCACCGTGAACGACGAGTTGTCGGGTCCTAACTCCCCTCCCTCGTCTACGAAGTCGAGGCCGTCGAGGCTTCTCTCCTGACACACGATCAGGACATCGTGGCCCTCGGCACGCCAGGCGGCGGCGATATTGGCACAGTAGATGTTGGAACCGGAGCCTCGAAGGAGATATCCGTGCCACAGGAGGATCTTCACGAAGGACCACCCTATGCCGCCTTAGACTCCCGCGATGCTGGACCGTGGCCTCAGATCGACCTTCAGTAATTTCGCGACCCTGTTCTTCGTGGTCGCCGCGATCGTCGTTCCCCTGAACCTCGTCAACACCTACATCTTCAGGGATGTGGAACGGGTGCGCGAGATCGAACATCAGATCCGGGGGCTCGAGACCGAAACGATCCTCGGGGTTGATCCGCAGCGGCTCGACGCCGCCGGGAGAGCACGAACGCTCGTGCTCATCGTCGAGCTGCTCCTGATCCCGGCCCTGCTGGGCGCCTCTCGAAGGGTCTTGGACGACGACACAGACGGGCGCGTGCCCAAAATCTCCTCCGCGCTCGCCGTGGGCTTCACCCGTCCCCGGATCGCACCTCTGTTCCAAAACCCGGGCCTCTCTCTGTCGGCTCTGGTGCTTGCAGGCCTGGTCTGGCTCCTCGTCACCCGGATCGGCTCCGTCGTCGCGAGGCTCTCTATGACGAGGCTGCGTGGGCCGGAGTAGGACTGTTCCGCGGGCTCGCGGTGGCGATCGCCGCTCCGTTCCTTCTCGGCCCCGTCGCGTATGGGGCGGGAGGAGGGGAAGAGTGGGTCGCGGCGCGTTAAAGGTGCACCCCCCGGCGAGCCGACCTCATAGGAGGGGCCGGAAGGCCCTGAGGTGAGGACGATCGGGGGGCATGTCCCCCGGGGCAGATTAGCCAGGGAGCATCCTTTGAAGAGAGTGGAACCGACCTCGCCTGCCGAGGTCGCGCCCAAGCCCGACCCAACCGAGGTCGCGCCCAAGCCCGATGCGTTCCGCGCCGTAGCTGAAGAGCACCGCGCGGGTGTTCACAAGATCAGGGAGAAGAACCGCCTCCGCAGGCTTCGCTTCGTTGCCCTCCTCGCCCTCCCCGTGGCGCTTTACTTCGGCCGCAGGGCGATCGATGGGAACCCGATCGGCTTGGGTCTCCCGAACCTCGGTCCCGACGCGGTGATCATCCTTCTTCCGATCCTCTTGATCGTCGTCATCGGATTGATGATGCTGATGCCCCTCGCCCAGGGGAAGTCTCCTCACATCCGGTACAGCCCCGACCAACTGGACGTGCGCTTCGACGACGTCAGGGGTGTCGATGTCGTCCTCGAAGAGGTCACGAGGACGCTGCAGATCTTCCTCACCTACAAGGAGTTCCGCGAGGTTCTCGGTGGCAACCCACGGCGAGGCATCCTCTTCGAGGGGAAACCCGGCACCGGCAAGACCCACCTCGCCAAGGCGATGTCATCGGAAGCCGGGGTTCCGTTCTTCTTCGTCTCTGCGCCCGCGTTCCAATCGATGTTCTTCGGGATGACGGCCTTCAAGATCCGGTCGTTCTTCAAAGAGCTCAAGAAGGCGGCCCGCAAGGAAGGCGGGGCGATCGGATTCATCGAGGAGATCGACGCGGTCGGGGGCAGGCGCGGCGGCGGGGAGCAGATGACCGGGTCCGGTCGCTCTCCGATGACCAGCTGGAGGATGGGCTCGACGGACGCCGGCAGCATGGTCAATGAGCTCTTGATCCAGCTGCAATCGTTCGACACACCTGCGTTCTGGGGCCGGATGAAGAACCGGTTCATCGACCTCGTCAACCTGTTCCGTTCTGCGGGGAGTCAGGTCAAGAAGAAGCCTGCCCCCTACAGCAACATCCTCATCATCGGAGCAACGAACCGGGCCGATTCGCTCGACCCTGCGCTGATGCGTCCGGGACGCTTCGATCGCACGCTCTATTTCGATCTCCCCGGACTGGCGGGACGCAGGGATCTCATCGGGTACTTCCTCGACAAGCGCAAGCACGCAAGCGAGCTGGATGGCCCCGAGTTGCGCGACGAGCTCGCGTCGATGACCCTCGGGTATACCCCCGCGATGCTCGAGCACATCCTCGACGAAGCACTGGTGTGGGCGATCCGCGATGGCCGCAAAGAGCTCAGCTGGCGGGACACTCAGAGGGCCCGGCTCTCCGAGGAGATAGGGCTCGCCAACCCGGTCTCCTACAGCAAACGCGAGCGCAACCTGATCGCGACCCACGAAGCCGGCCACGCGGTCGCGGCGTACATGTCGGAGAGCAAGCGGAAGCTCGAGGTGCTCTCGATCATCAAGCGCCGCGAAGCCCTCGGTCTCCTGGCTCACTCCGATACCGAAGAGAAGTTCACTCGCACCAAGACCGAGCTGGAGTCGACGATCAAGATCGCCTTCGGCGGGATGTGCGCCGAACAGATCTTCTTCGGGGAGTCCGGCACCGGTCCCTCGTCCGATCTCTCCGCGGCAACCGGCATCGCCGCGCAGATGGTGGGGTCGTTCGGCATGGGCTCGACACTCGTGAGTTACGAAGCCGTCCACAACGGTGCCCACTCATCGCCGAACATCGTGGCCAAGGTACTGAGCAACGAAGACACAAAACGAGAGGTCGAGGAGCTGCTGAAGCGCCACAAGGATCAGGTCACTTACATCCTCGAACAGAACCGGGACATCGTCGAAGCCCTCAGAGACGCGCTCCTCGAGCATGAAGAGCTGCTAGGAGACGAGATCATGACGGTCATCGAACAAGCCCTGGCACGACGCAAGAGCATCTAACGCGGAGGCTGGTTCGGGCAGGTGGACCAAGTTACGGGTTCAGCAGGGCGCGGAGTTGGTCCAACGTGATGTTCCCCCCGCTGGCGATGATCGCCACCTTGTGGCCGGCGAGACGTTCGGAGATCTTGAGCGCAGCAGCAAGAGTAGACGCGGCCGCTCCTTCGATGAGGTTGCGGGTCGCTTCAATCATCGTGACCGTCGCGGACGAGATCTCCTCTTCTGAGACGAGGATGAAGTCGTCGAGCATGTCCCACAAGATCCGCTGCGGGAGGTCGAACGCGGTTCGTGTAGCCAGGCCCTCCGCGGCCGTGTTCATCTCATCGGCGATCAGCCGACGCTCTTTCCAGGAGCGATAGGCCGCGGGCGCGGCCGCGGCTTGCACCCCGATCACGCTGAGGGTGGGCTTGATGGCCTTGCCGGCGACGCATGCACCGGCGGCTCCGCTGCCCCCTCCGATCGGGACGATGACGGTATCGATGTCGGGTCGCTCGGCCAGGATCTCGAGCGTGTATGTACCCACCCCCTCAACCAGATGCGGTTCGTTCCCAGAGTGGACATAACGGTAGCCGTGCTCCTCTGCCAGAGCCTCGCAGTGCTCGCGCGCCGAGTCGAAATCGGGACCGTGAAAGATGACCTCGGCCCCTATGTCCTTCATCGCTTGAACCTTGACCGGGTTTGCCCCCCCGGGCACACAGACGCGTGCCACCACCCCAAAGAGTTGAGACGCGTACGCCACCGACTGACCGTGGTTCCCGGTCGAGGCAGCGATCACGCCGCGCCTGCGCTCGTCGTCGGTCAGCTGCGAGACGAGGTTGACTCCGCCTCGCACTTTGAACGCGCCGACCGGCTGGTGGTTCTCATGCTTGACCCACACCTCGGTTCCGATGAGGCGGTCGAGAGACGGATAGCGAAACAACGGAGTGGGTCTCAGGTACGGCGCGATCCTCTCGGCCGCGAGCCTGACCCCGTCGATCGACGGCATGCCCGCTTGAGTCATGAGATCCCGGCGAATAGGTCCGTTTCGGGGAGCTCGGTTTCGACGGTCGACTCGATCAACGTGTAGTCCTCCCATGGATAGACCTTCTTGTGGATCTCGTCGGAGACCGCGAACCAGAAGCTGTCGGGATCGATCTGCGTCGCGTGGGCGAGCAGCGCCTTCGTGCGGAGATCGATGTACTCGCCGACGTCCACACGGGTCGTGATCTCGGGTTCCTCGAAGCCGATCTCTTCCCACGAGTCGATCCATCCTTGGTACGGAGGCTCCTGACCTTCGGCGACCGCAGCGTCGTTGAGGAGCACGAAACGCTTCTTGGTGAACGTGGCGAAGAAGTAGAGCTTCTTCGGTGACCACGGTTCGCCCGCGTTCGGGAATTTGTCCGGGTCGCCGGCTTCCTTGAAAGCGCGCAGACCTAGTTCGTACACACGCACGTGGTCGGGATGATCGTACCCCCGGGACTCGTCGTACGAGAGGATCACCTCAGGCTTCTCGGCCCGGATGATCTTCACGAGCTTCTCCATCACTTCCTCGGGGTCCACGTTGTAGAACGCGGCAGGGTTCTTGTTCGCAGGTGAATCCGGCATCCCCGAGTCGGGATAGCCCATGTAATAGACCTCCGACACACCGAGGATGTCGCACGCGGTCTCGAGCTCCGCCTTGCGGAGTTCCGGCATCCGTTCCTTGATCCCGGGCTTATCCATCCGCGGGTTGAGGATGTCGCCGGCGCCTCCGTCGGTCGCGCAGACGAGCACGACCCGCACGCCTTCGTCGGCGTACTTGGCCATGGTTCCCGACCCCTTGGACGACTCGTCGTCGGGGTGGGCGTGGAACGCGAGCAGGGTTCTCTGTTTCGTCATGACGCCGCATAGGCTACCGGCATGAAGGGGGTAGGTGGAGGCGATTACTTCGAGCGGGCCCGAGCCGTCTCGGTCGCCCTGCTGATGCTCGCCGGGGTCCTGGCGATCGCCGGTTCGTTCATGGATTGGACGACCAAGGGCACTATCCCGGACGAGCTACGGCTGGCGAGCGGCTTTCCTGTTATCGAAGACCAACTCAGCGACCCGGTCACCGGCTTCGACGCCGGAGACGGGAAGGTCGTGATCGCGGCCGCCGTCTTCTTGCTCGTGAGCGCGATGCTCCTGGCCCTGACGCGGCAAGGGCGCTACGGGCTGCTGGCGGTCCTCGCCTCTGTCGTCATCGGAGCGGTCGCGATCGCCGCCTACCGTTCGCTGGGGGACACGACCTCCGACTTCTTCCGGAAACTGGATCTCGCCGGGGACATCGATCCCGGCATCGGGCTGATCCTCGTAGCGATCGCCGGCCTCCTCGGCGTCCTGGCAGGCTCGCTAGGAATGATCTCGAGCCCCAAGGACACCACCTAGTCATCTCTCAGGCGCGATGCTGGAGTCATGCAGCATCCGCTCGACATGCCGTTGGTCCGGCTCAGGCAGAAGCGTCGCCTCG
>JBKJZQ010000142.1:0-7935 GCA_046715095.1 Actinomycetota bacterium
ACCGGGACGTCATCCGTGCCGGGTACCGGGGTCCCTACCTGATGTCGCTCGCCGAGTCGGTGTCCACCGGTGCGATCGATCTACAGGCCTTGGGTCGCGCGACGCCCGAGGAGCTGCCCGATGACGAGCTCGAGATCATCCTGCTGGGTCTTCCGGGAGTTGGGCCGTACGCGGCGGCGCACATCATGATGATGCTGGGCCGCTATTCGCGACTAATCCTCGATTCTTGGACGCGCCCCACGTTCCTTTCGTGCTCGGGGATGAAGCGGGCGAAGGACTCGACCATCATCCGGCGCTTCAAGTCCTACGGTCCCTACTCGGGGCTCGCCTTCTGGCTCTTTCTGACGAAGACGTGGGTCGAGGACTAGCTCGTTTGGTTCGTCCGGACACCGGGCACGATCCATGTAGGACGCATCTCAACGATCGACGACGGAGGAAACGCTATGCCCCCGAAAGATTCTCTCGGGATCCTGGCTCCCGAAAATTCTGAGAAACGTGAGCAGCTGCTCAAGATGCTCGAGACCGCCTACTGGATGGAGATCGAGACGGTGATGAACTACATCGCGGGCTCGATCAACCCGGACGGCGTGATGGCTCGCGAGATCGTCGAGAGCCTCGAGGCGGACATCGAGGAGGAGCTCGGACACGCTCGCCAGTTCGGAGCGCGGATCAAAGTGCTCTACGGCGTGGTTCCCGGCTCGCTCGGATTCACCCCGGAGCAGAAGTACCTCCAGCCGCCCGACAAGCAGACCGACCTTGTCGGGGTGATCGAGGGCGTCATCGAAGCCGAGAAGGGCGGTATCGAGCACTACAACCGCATCATCGAGTTCTGCGACGGCCTCGATTGGGTCACGCAGGACATGACGATCAGCATCTTGCAGGACGAGGAAGGACACCTCAGGCTTTTCGAGGGCTTCCTCAGGGGATTCGAGGTTGAGGGGACGGCCTGACCGAGGTTCCTCGCCCGTTCCACCAGGGGGCCTGCCGCTCCGTTCCCGTCGTAGAGCGCCCGCCTGAACCGATCTGCGACTATCTATGTCCCGATGCTGACGAATCTGAACATCGCCGAGCTGCTTGCGTCGGCGGGTGATTCCGCCGACGAGTACCGGCGCCGCGCCTACCAGCGCGCGGCGGGGGCCGCGCTTACGTGGCCCGATGAGGTCGGGGACCTCCTGGAGGGCGGAATACCCCTCTCGTCGCTGCCCCAGATAGGTGATCGTCTCGCGGCTCGCATCGAGGGGTGGTTCGAAGATCCACCGGAGGTACCCGAGCCGCCGCCGGAGCGCGATGGCTTCGTCACGCTTGCCTGGGCTCGCGCACGCCTTCGGGAGGATCCCGCGTGGCGTTCGCGTGCTCGAGGCGATCTACAGATGCACACGGCTTACAGCGATGGGAAGAACAGCGTGATCGAGATGGCGGCCGCGGCGGCGGACCTCGGGCATTCCTACATCGCGATCACGGATCACTCCGGAGGCCAGCCCGTGCCGCGCGGGATGGACACCGGCGCTATGAAACGACAGCACGAAGAGATCGACGCGCTGAACAAGACGATGAGCGCCGATGGATTCCGCGTCGTGAAAGGCATCGAGATGAACCTTGACCCTGCCGGAGTCGGGGACGTCGAACACGGAGCGTTGGACGACTTCGAGTTGGTCCTGGGATCGTTCCATTCAAAGCTCCGCGTTACCGACGATCAGACGTCGAGATATCTCGGAGCGGTCAGGAATCCCTCAGTGGACGTGCTCGCGCATCCGACCGCCCGGAGATACAACCGGCGCAAGGGCCTCGACGCCGACTGGACCGCGGTCTTCAAGGCCGCGGTCGAGGCGGGTACCGCCCTGGAGATCGATTCGCATCCCCACCGAGGTGATCTTCCGATCGAACTGGCTCGGCTCGCGGCCCAACAAGGAGTCACGTTCTCGATCGGGAGTGATGCGCACGTTCCTGCCGAGCTGCGGTTCATCGACGTTTCTCTGGCTATCGCCCTCGAGGCCGGTGTGGATCCGGAACGCATCCTGATCTTCCAGGGGGTCGAGCAAGTGCTCGCGTGGAGCGACCGCTAGGAAAGGTCGATCTCGGCCCACACCCTCGTGCCACCGGACCGGATGACACCCCACCGATCCGATAGGGCCTGGACGAGGAAGAGGCCACGCCCCGAGGTCTGATCGACGGTCGGTTGGCGGACTTCGGGGTCGAAGCCCGGTCCCTGATCGGTGACCTCCACGCGCAGGACATCGGCGGTGGCTTCCACCTTCAGTCCGATCCCGGTCTTCAAGGCGCCCGCGTGCAGCAGGCTGTTGGTGACCATCTCGTTGACAAGCAGACGGAGCACTTCGAGCCGCCTCGACCCGAGGAGGCTCTGGAAGGGTTCGAGCTTTCGGCGCGCTTCGGCGGCGGCAGTGAGGCTGCCGGGGAGGCGTTCGTCTATCTGAGGTGGCAGATCCGACACTGAACTCTCGATCGGGGGCACCTCCTCGTCTGTCACCCCAAGCATTTATCCCTTGGACCCCTATGAGTCCCTTGGAGGCCCCCCAGAGACCCTTCGGAGGCCTCCCAGAGACCCTTCCCCCAGATTCAGGGAGGAAACCGGGCAGATGTAACGAATCAGTAGGGCGGAAGAGGAGATCCACGTGTTGTAGAAATACCTAGCTACGGTTGGGGGAGCCGGGCGCTCATGCCCGGTTTCTTCGCGTCCTAGGATGATCTCGTGACGACCTACGTGGTGCAGGGCCCGACGCCCCTCAAGGGTGACGTCCCGATCAGCGGGGCGAAGAACGCCACCCTCAAGCTGATGGCCGCAGCCCTCATGGTCCCGGGCGAGGTCGTTCTCGAGCGCGTTCCACGGATCAGCGACGTGAGCCTCATGTGTGAGGTCCTCGAACGACTCGGGGTCGAAGTGGCGTTCGAAGGATCGACGCTGCGCATCGACGCGACGAACGAACCGAAGAACGAGGCAACCTACGAGCTCGTCTCGAAGATCCGAGCATCCATCCAGGTGCTCGGCCCCCTCCTTGCCCGGCTCGGCAGCGCACGGGTTTCCATGCCGGGCGGTGATGCGATCGGTTCTCGTCCCATCGACCTCCATCTCAGAGGGCTCGAGCGGATGGGGGCCGAGTTCTCATCGGAGCACGGTTATGTCGAGGGTGTGGCGGCGCGCCTGACTGGTGCCCGCGTACTACTCGAGTTCCCCTCGGTCGGCGCGACGGAGACGCTGTTGATGGCCGGAGCGACGGCAGAAGGCACGACGACGATCGATAACGCCGCCCGAGAACCCGAGATCCAGGACCTCGCGCAGTTCCTCAACGAGGCAGGAGCCAGGGTCCTTGGAGCGGGCACGAACACGATCACGATCGAAGGCGTCGGAAAGCTCCGTCCGGTACGTCATGTGGTTCTGCCCGACAGGATCGAGGCAGGAACGTACGCGATCGGAGCGGCGGCCACCGGGGGCGATGTCACGCTCCGGGACATCCGCCCGGGGGACATGGAGTTGGTTCTCCAGAAACTCGAGGACTCGGGCGCCGAGGTCACGAGAGAGGCGGAGTCCGTCCGGATCAGGGCTACCGGTAGACCGCGGCCGATGGATCTCGTCACGCTTCCATATCCCGGGTTCCCCACCGACCTGCAGCCTCCGATGATGGTCCTTCTGGCGCAGGCCACGGGCCCGTCGATCCTGACCGAGAACGTGTTCGAAGCCCGGTTCCTCTTCGTCGACGAGTTGAATCGTATGGGAGCCCAGGTACGCGTAGAGGGTCATCACGCCGTGGTCAAGGGGGTCGAGCGCCTCACGGGGGCCCCCGTGAGGGCCCCAGATATCCGCGCCGGGGCGGCGCTGATGCTCGGGGGATTGGGCGCCCACGGCGAGACCAGGATCCACGACGAGGGGCACATCGAGCGCGGATACGAGGATTTCGTCGCCAAGCTGGAGGGGCTCGGAGCCGTGGTCAGCGTGGCCGAGGGATAGGGCACCGAACCCATCCCGGGTCGACTCGGTAGAATGGACCCATGAAGCAGACGACGATCCAGGAACAGGTCGAAGAAGCCCTCGAGTTGATCCGTCCCGCGATCCAGATGGACGGCGGTGATATCCGCCTCGAGAGTGTCGTGGGAGGCACCGTCACGGTGAAGCTTCTCGGCGTGTGCGAGACCTGTCCGATCTCTCCCTTCACCCTCAAGCAAGGCGTCGAGCGCATCCTTCACGAGAGGATCCCCGAGGTCACCGAGGTCATCGCCCTCGAGGCTTGAGCCCCGTGGAGGCCCGGCAAACGGTGGAGCGCGCCCTCGAGGGAGACCGGAGGGCCATCGCTCGTCTCATCTCACTGGTCGAAGATGGTGGCTCCGAACTCCCCGAGGTGATGAAGGCCCTCTATCCGCACACCGGCGGCGCGTACTCGATCGGGATCACCGGCGCGCCGGGGGCCGGTAAGTCGACCCTCACCGAGCGCTTGATCGGGCGTGCTCGGGCCGACGAGCACAAAGTGGGCGTGCTCGCGGTGGATCCGTCGAGTCCGTTCTCCGGAGGCGCACTGCTGGGGGACCGCGTGAGGATGCAGTCGCATGCCACCGATCCAGACGTCTTCATCCGATCCATGGCAACCCGCGGACATCTCGGCGGCATCTCGCTCGCGACGCCGGAAGCCGTGCGCGTTCTCGATGCCTCCGGCAAGGATCTGATCGTCATCGAAACGGTGGGTGTCGGCCAGGCCGAGGTTGAGATCACCGACGCGTGCGACACGACGCTGGTCGTCCTGAATCCAGGCTGGGGAGACGCGGTCCAAGCGAACAAAGCTGGGCTGATGGAGATAGCCGATGTCTTCGTCGTGAACAAGGCTGATCGCCAGGGGACCCGGGACACCGTGCGCGAGCTGAACCAGATGCTCGAGATGTCGGAGTCGGGTCGCAAGCCCGAGATAGTCGAGACCGTCGCGACCAAGGGCGAGGGGATCGACGCTCTCTGGGACGCGATCGAAGCGCACCGCTCCTATCAGAACGAGGCCGGGCTCCTCGAGGCCCGTCGCCGCCGCAGGATCGCCCGGGAGCTCCGCGAGATCGTGGCGGCTCGGTTCCGGACGAGGGTCGAGACCGAAACGGCCGATCTCCTCGAGGAGCTCACCGGCGAGGTAGTAGCCCGGAGGATGGACCCGTACGCGGCGGCCGAGAAGCTGATCGCCACCCTCTAGGCCCAGGGGGTGGAGGGCTACGGAGGTTGTGGCCTATCCCTTACTTGTCCTAGTAAAGAGTAGGGTGTATCCTTTACCAGAGAGCCTAGCTTAGTAAAGGATGCGTCATTGCGAGGTCGATACGAAAGACGAACCTGGGAAGCCCGCCCCGAGCTCACTGAAGCGCCACCCCGCTATCGGAGAGCATGTGAGTTCCAGATCTTCTTGGCGGAGCCGCTGGAGACGGAGGACATCTCACTCCCCGGAGAGCTTGCAACGGTTGTTTCTGATGCCGAGCTGGCGATCGCACACCTGAACCGCACGTCAACTCCGCAACTAGTTCCTCTAGCTCGGCTCCTCTTGCGGACCGAATCCATAGCCTCTTCAAAGGTCGAGGGGATGCAGGTTGACGCTAAGCAACTCGCGCGAGCTGAGGTTCACTATGACGTCGGCCGGAAGGCGAGCACCGAGGCGCTCGAGATTTTGGCGAATGTAGACGCCATGCAGTTTGCAATCGAAGAGACCGCCAGCGCCCAACACATAACTCCCTACGAGATCGTTGCTATTCACCGGGTTCTGATGGAGAGATCCAATTCGAGAATTGCCGGGCGACTCAGAGACAGGCAGAACTGGATCGGTGGAAATGACTTCAACCCATGCGGGGCTGATTTCGTGCCCCCTCCGCCCGAACAGGTAGCTGAACTACTGGACGACTTGTGTCGGTTCTGTGCCCGAGATGATCTACCGACTCTGGTACAGGCGGCCCTCGCACATGCTCAGTTCGAAACGGTCCATCCGTTCGACGATGGGAACGGGCGAACGGGCCGCGCACTAGTACAAGTCATTCTGAGACGTCGTGGGTTAGCACCAGCTTTCGTTCCACCCGTCAGCGTTGTCTTGGCGCGGGAGAGAGAGAAGTACATCCGAGGCTTGACCGCCTATCGAGAGAGCCGCGTCCTGGAGTGGATCGAAACCTTCAGCCTGGCGACTACGGAGGCGTCGAAGCTGGCGGAGAAGTACCTGCAGCGAGTTACTGAGCTCCTGGAGGAGTGGCGCGTTCAGCTTAAGACGAAGGTGAATCCACGGTCTGACGCTGCAGCGTGGGCACTGATTGACGTATTGCCAGCCCATCCCGTGATGACATTGCCTGTGGGTGTCGCGGCCACTGGAAAATCCAAGCCAGCGGTAAACGGAGCTATCCCAGACCTAGTTGCTGCCGGCGTCCTTAGGCCATTGTCGGAATCCCAGCGAAACAGAGCTTGGGAGGCCAGCGAACTGCTCGACCTCATCGTGGATCTCGAATCAGGCGTTGACGTTGGGTAGGCCACGCTCGCGGTACCCCCTCCCGTTTGCCCTCCGGGCTTCTTGATGCTCGAATGGCTCCACACGGTGAACAACCGACGGGGGAGGGTGACCATGGGCGATGTCGCGACCCTTAGGGCGCAGGTCGACGAGGCGGTCAAGGGCAAGAACTTCGGCCATGTGCTCGAGCGCAACGTTCGTGAGCGTGGGGACAAGCCGGCGATGTCGTGGCTCCACGACGATCACTGGCATCACTACACCTGGCGTGAGGTCAGGGAGCGGGTCGCCGAGGTCGCTATGGGGCTCAAGGCTCTCGGGCTGAACAAGGGCGATGCGGTGGCGATCCAGGCCCGCAACATCCCGGATCACGTCGTCGCCGACCAGGGGATCCTCCACGCCGGAGGAGTCCCAGTGTCGTTCTACAACACGTTCTCCCCCGATCAGATCCAGTACATCGCCGGTCATTGCGAGGCCAGGTTCGCGATCCTCGAGGGCAAGGCGTTCCTGGAGCGGTGGGAGAAGATCCGCTCCGAGCTTCCGAGCCTCGAGAAGGTCGTGTTGATCAATGGGGCCGAGGAGTATGCGAACGAGGACTGGATCATGTCCTACGACGACCTCCTTGCTCGGGGGCGTGAGGGACTCAAGGACGGACGCGACGAGTTCGAGGCGACGTGGAGAGAGGTCGCTCCGGAGGATCCCGCGACCCTGATCTACACCTCGGGCACGACCGGCAATCCCAAGGGCGTCGTCACGACCAATTACAACGCGATCTGGACCGCGCATTCGTCCCAGATGATGGAGGACTACACCCCGGGCTCCACCTACGTCTCGTACCTGCCGCTCGCTCACTCGGCGGAGCGTGTCGCAACGATCTACGTCGCCTTTTACACGCAGACGCAGGTCTACTACTGCCCCGAGGTCCTCGAGGTGTTCGAGATCGTTCCTCAGGTCCATCCGTACTCGTTCCTCGCGGTTCCGAGGGTGTGGGAGAAGCTTCAGGCGGGGATCATGGCCAAGGTCTCGGCCGAGCCGGACGAGAAGAAGCGCAAGATCGCCCTCAGCGCGCTGGCGACGGGTACCGAGGTCGCTCGCCGCAGGCGAGAGGGCGAACCGGTCGCGCTGGGGATGAAGATCAAGACCGCCCTGTTCGAGAAGCTGGTGTTCTCGAAGATACGTAGTCAGATCGGCCTGGACAACTGCGATCTCCCGTTGAGCGGCGCAGCGCCGATCTCACCATCGACCCTCGACTTCTTCGACGGCATCGGCGTCCACATCATCGAGCTCTACGGGCTCACCGAGACCTCCGCCCCCGCTCTGGGCAACACGGCGAAGGTGCGAAAGTCGGGAACCGTCGGGAAGCCGTTGCCCGGGGTCGAGATGAAGCTGCAGGGTGACGGGGAACTCCTGATCAGGGGCGGCAACGTCACGCTGTCCGGTTACTACAGGGAGCCGGAGAAGACCGCCGAGACCTTCGATG
>JBKJZQ010000143.1:0-8376 GCA_046715095.1 Actinomycetota bacterium
TCGGCACCTACGCGCTGTCGGCCGGCTACTACGACGCGTACTACGGGAAGGCGCAGAAGGTCCGCACGCTGATCACTCGCGACCTCGCCGCGGCTTACGAGAAGGTCGACCTGATCGCCAGCCCAACCTCTCCGACGACCGCCTTCAAACTGGGGGAGCGGACCGACGACCCGATGGCGATGTATCTGTCGGACATCTTCACGGTGCCGGTCAACCTCGCCGGCAACGCGGCGATCAGCGTGCCAGCGGGAGTGTCGCCCGACGACAGGCTCCCAGTTGGTCTCCAGCTGATCGCCAAGTCGCTCGAGGAGCCGACGATGTTCAAGGCCGCCTACGCGTTCGAACAGGACCTCGGGTTCGCCACCTCCGACGAGGGGAGGCCGCCACCATGACGGACACACAAACTGACGCCTATCAAACCACCGTGGGTCTCGAGATCCACGTCGAGCTGGCGACCGCGTCGAAGATGTTCTGCGGGTGCCGGGTGGCGTTCGGCGGCGATCCCAACACGAGGACGTGCCCGGTGTGTCTGGGGATGCCCGGCTCGCTCCCGGTGCCGAACGAGAAAGCGATCGAGTTCACGATGAAGATCGGTCTGGCACTCGGCTGCAAGATCGCGGAGCACTCGTTGTTCCACCGCAAGAACTACTTCTATCCCGACATGCCGAAGAACTACCAGATCTCGCAGTACGACTCTCCGCTCTGTTACGGAGGCGCGGTCGAGGTCGTCGGTGACTGGGGCACGCACCCGGTCGGCATCACGCGCGTTCATCTGGAAGAGGACACCGGCAAGTCGATCCACATCGGGGGAGGGGGCCGGATCGCCGACAGCGATTACTCGCTCGAGGACTTCAACCGGGCGGGCACTCCGCTGGTAGAGATCGTCGGCGAGCCCGATATCCGTTCGGCCGACGAGGCGCGCGCGTTCGTGACCGAACTCCGGGCGACGATCGAGGCGCTGGGTGTCTCCGACGTCCGCATGGAGGAAGGCTCTATGCGTGTCGATGCGAACGTCTCGGTGAGACGCAAGGACCAGAAGGAGTACGGCGCGAAGGTCGAGGTCAAGAACATGAACTCGATCCGGTCCGTCGCCCGTGCGCTCGAGTACGAAGAGGCGCGCCAGCGCAAAGCGCTCGACGCCGGTGAGACCCTCCTTCAGGAAACCCGTCACTTCGACGAGAAGACCGGCGTGACGTCTTCGATGCGCACCAAGGAGTACGCGTTCGACTACCGCTACTTCCCCGAACCCGACATGGTGCCGTTCGAGCCGTCGGCGGAGTGGGTCGGCTCGATCAAGGATTCGCTCCCAGAGCCCCCGTCCGCTCGGAGGGAGCGGTTCGCCCGGGAGTACGGGCTGGGAGTCAAGGACGTCGGGGTGTTGACGTCCTCACTCAAGGCGGCGCAGTGGTTCGAGGAGGCTGCCGCAGCGTACGAGGGGGATGCCAAGAAGGTCGTCAACTGGATCATCGCCGACCTCTTCGGGCTCCTCAACGAAGCCGGACTCGAGCTGTGGGAGTCGAAGATAAGCCCCGTTCAGCTCGCCGCGCTGGTGACGCTGATCGATTCGGGAAAGATCTCCGGCAAGCAGGCGAAGCTCGTCCTGCAGGGGATGTTCGAGACCGGCGACGATCCCGAGAAGGTGGTTGCCGAGAAAGACCTCGAGCAGGTCTCGGATGAAGGAACGATCGAGGCGGCGGTCGACGAGGTCATCGCCGAGAACGCCGAGGCTGCCGGAAAGGTGCGCTCGGGCAATCTCGGCACGATCGGCTTCCTGGTCGGACAGGTAATGAAGAAGTCGAAGGGCAAAGCCAACCCACAGATGGTCAACGACCTTCTTCGTCGCAAGCTCTCGTGAGCCGGACCTTCCTCGACGTTCTTCGGAAGGGATGGCCGGTCGTGATCGAGATGGCGGAGACGATGCCCGGGCCTCCCGATGTCGTCTGGCGTCTGATCACCGACTGGGAACACCAGGACGACTGGATGCTCGAAGCGCGCGAGTTCGTGATCGTCTCGGAAAGGCGCGAGGGCGTCGGGGTCGAAGCCGAAGCTTCGATCTCGATCGGCGGCATCACCACGCGCGACCGGGTTCGGGTGTCCCGGTGGGACGTGGATAGGGCCCTCGCGATCGATCATCTCGGCTGGGTGTCGGGCGGAGGCGAGATCTTCATCGCCCCGGTGGGGGACACGTCGCACGTCTTCTGGCGGGAGACCCTTCGGCCACCGCTCGGCGTCGTGGGCGCCGTGGGCCTGAGCCTGTTCAAGCCATTGATGGCCCACATCTTCAGGCGTGACCTTCGGGTACTGCAAGGGCTTGTGCGCGCGGCCGCCCGCTAACCCTCGGGTTCTTCGCTGCAGGAGAGGCTGGCCTCGAGCTGCTCCGGGGTCAGAACGGTGAGGAAGATCCGCTCGTCGGCCTTGTCCTCGAAATCACCAAGCTCGCCGTTCGAGTTGTCTTCGATCGAATAGGTCTTGAGCCACTCCACGACGTCCTCCACCGTGATCCCGTTGAGCTTGAGTTCCTCCTTGTCGAGCATGTACTGATAGCCACGGTTGGACATGACGATCGGCGTGTCGGGAGTCTCCTTATCGAACCTCGCTTCGAGGTCCTTGGCGATCTTGTTCTGGTCGATCGACCAACCGCCGGTTGACTCGGGAAGCGGTGTCATCCCGTGATCGGCGGTGAGCGACAGGACGTAGTTGCCGCGCCCGACCTCGCGGTCGAGCACCTTCACGATCTGCTTGAGGGCGAGGTCCTGGGCGGCGAGATCCTGCTGGACCTCGGGCTCGAGCATGTTCCATTCGTGGCCGGCGAGGTCGGTGCTCTTGAAGTTCGTGTAGAAGAGGTCGGGCATGTCGTCGATCCCGAGGTCTTCGTTCACGATCAGCTGCTCGAGCTTCTGCATCTGGTAAACGTTCCACGCGGGGGTGAAACGGATCCGGCCGTCGAGGGGAAGGATCTGGTTTCCGAGCCACAGGCCGTCCGCCTCCCCGTCCTTCTGATCGAGGGCGTCGGCCACCTCCTGCATCCCGTCCCGGTTTCTCAGGTAGCCGGGGAGCCCGTAGAACTCCGGATTGGTCCGGAAGTCGAGACCACCTAGTTGATCCATGACCGCGATGTCGTTGTCCGCACCTTCGAGGTAGGCGCCGTGGCCGAGCATCCCGAGGTGCCACGAATCGCGCGCCATCATGCCGACGATGGGAAGGTTGCCGTTGGCGAGGTCCCAGAGGTCGCCTAGCGTCTCGACCTCGAGGTGTTTCGGGTTAGAACCCGCGAACGCGTCGACGATCTTGCCCCCGATCCTCATCTTGATGTCGGGGACGCCATGCTTGTCGGGGAACACCCCGGTCCCGAGCGTCGCGTGCGTCGCGGGGGTGATCGAAGGAGATGACCCGACCGTCGCGTTGGTGAAGCTGGCCCCCTCTCCCATCAACTTCTTGAGGAACGGCCAGTCGTCGGGCCACTGCCTAAGGACGTTCGTTCCACCTCCGTCCCACACCACCGTGAAGATCAGCTTGGGAGGGGTCTCTCGCTTGTCCGGCTCCACCAGCGCATCGCTGAGATCGGTGCCATCGCGGTGGGGCCAGTCGTCGAAGTGAAGGAGGTCGGCGTAGGTCGGCGACACATCGGCGAGTGTGACCGGATCGTCGGAGACGAACCCATCCTTGATGTAACCGGGGCCCCAGAGCACCATCGGCACGTCTTGCGTGTACGGATAGGGGGTCGAATGGCGCGTCCCGAATTGATTGGGCGGCTGTTCGATCGCCAGGACGTCTCCCGAGCGTTTGGGCACGTATCCATTCCAGACCCGCTGCAGGACCTCTTTGGGAACCGTGCAGGGGTCGACCTCATCGATCCTTCCCGTGGCTCCTTTCGGCCCGCGATCTCGGAACAGAAGGAACCCGGCCCCGCCCAGCAGAGCGACGACCAGAACCACCGCTACGGCCCTGAGGGGGCGGCGCCGGCGGCGCCCGAAGTGCAGGGATCGACGCGGGGGGGTCATGGACATCCATCATGTCTACCGTAGTCGGCACCCCTCGGCGATTAACCTCATGGCCATGGTGCGTCCTGAAAGTCGGCTCCCCGCGTTTTCGTGGGATGACTCCACCACGCTCGGCGAGCTCATGATGCCACTCCGGGACACCACAGCAAAGCTCGTGCCGCGAAATTGTCGGCGTTGACGAAGCCGTAGGCGATCCTCTTCAGCACCCCGAGCTTGTTGTTGAGGCTTATCTGCACCGATTCCAAGAACAACCCCGCGACCAGCATGTCTGCGTGAAGGACATGTAACCGACGAGGATGGCGCCGCGGGCAGACCCTGGCGCTCAAGGCCGTGGCCGGATACGCGCCATGCGCTGCTCGCCGAGAAGCCGGGCGACCTGGTCGCGAAGCTGGCGACATTCGTCGCGCAGGCGCTTGTTGTCTTCGAGCAGACGCGGAGGCGATCGATCTCGGCCCGGATGTGTGGCTGGCGATAAAGCCATGCCCTCGACACCGAGGCGGCTGCGACGCCGCCCGCGAACGTTGACCGGCTCCCCGGCCTCGTTGAGGCGATCGATGGCCTCGTACGCCCGGCGGAGTGCCGCATCGCGTCGCTGCTCGTTCGCCTCGACGATGAAGCGCGAGTTATCAGGCCGCATCGCCGCGCTCCTCGCCTGACTCGAGCGCCTCGAGGGCCGGGACGATCCGGTCGAGGGTCTCTTGAACCTTGCGATGGTTGGTGGCCAGGGCACGCGTTGGGATGCGGGCAGTCCTGCTGCGGCGGCCCGGCCGCAGCAGCCGTTGGGGAGGCTCGCCTGCACCCGGGCGAGGTTGTGCTTGACCCACTCGGCGTTCGCGGTCGGAGTATCGGGGTCGCAGCCCAGGACCTCTCCCAAGATGTTGACCCTGCTCTTTCGCGCTCGTCGTCGGAAAGATCCTCGAAGGTGGCATCGCCGGCGGCCGTCCCTGACGAACATCTTCAGAGCCGCTCGGGGATCGCCCGCGGCCATCGCCTGTTCAAGAGACGCTTCTCGAATCAAGACTCCCAAGGCCACTTGAACCCCGCCTGGATTCATGGGTTACTTGTGGTTCCGGAGCTCGAGAAGGGGGACGATCATGGCTTGGACGATCAAGGCCAAGTATTACGAGGCGTGTAACTGCGCCTACGGCTGCCCATGCAACATGAACGGGTTTCCGACCGACGGAAAGTGCGAAGGGATTGTGGCTTTCCAGGTCCTCCAGGGCGAGAAAGACGGGACCGATCTCTCCGGCGTTAAGGTCGCGGGAGCGGTCAAGTGGCCGGGTGCGATCCACGAGGGCAACGGCAAGATGGCGGTATTCATCGACGCGCGTGAAGACCAGCGGGATGCGATGGTCGCGATTCTTACTGCTCAGGATCCAGGGCTGCCGTGGGAGATCCTCGCCTCGACGATCATCGAGATCAGCGGGCCGTTCTTCGAGACGATCGAGATCAAAGACAACGACACGAACTCCCACGTACGTGCGGGCGACAGGCTCGAGATAAAGATGGAGAGCTTTACCAACCCCGTTTCAGGCGAGCCCCACGAGGTTCACATGGTGCTGCCCGGCGGGTTCATCTTCCAGGACGGAAAGATCTGCACAACGTCCGTAAATCGGGTCGACGCGGACGGCGTGAGCTTCGACCACGCGGGCAACAACGCCTACTACGTATCCGAGGTCGAGTGGTCGATCGAGAACAGACTGGAACCTTCGGCGGCTGCCGGTAGGTTCTAAGCCGCCGTTCGCAGCGATGCAGGACCGCGCTCTCGCGTCGCGTCCGGAGAGGATCATCGTCCCCGTATTGCTGGGGCTTTCGTTCGTCGCCTGGTTGATGACCTCACAGCTCGGCGACGGTGCCATGCGCGTTGGGATACTCACCGGCGAAACCGGGATCCGTGACACGGCAATGACCGGTATGGACATGAGCGGTCACGCCATGGCCTTTCCGCTCTTCATCGCGACGTGGGTGGTCATGATGATCGCGATGATGTTTCCGGCGATCGTGCCCGTCATCCTCATGGTGCATCGCTGGGCCAAAAGCCGCGGATTCGCCTCTCGAGTGACGATCCCGTTCGTCGGCGGTTACTTGCTGCTGTGGTCCGCGACCGGTGTGGCCGCTTACGCCTTCCTCGTGCAACTGGAGAACAATCTCGGGTCCGGGCCCGGTCTGGTACGAGTCGGAGGGGCACTGGTCGCGGGCGCCGGTATCTACCAGTTCACGCCGCTCAAGGACGCCTGCCTCAGGCAATGTCGTTCGCCGCTGTCCCTCCTGATGACGCACGCACCCGCGCTCCAGCGCGGCGTCGTCGGACGTCTCGTGGTCGGCGCCCGACACGGCGCCTATTGCCTCGGCTGTTGTTGGGGGTTGATGACCGTTCTCGTCTTGATCGGGATGATGAACCTCGCGTGGATGGCAGCGGTGGCCGCGGTGATCGTCACGGAGAAGGTCTTGACGTCAGGGACAGGAGCAAGCCGCCTGTTCGGCTTGGTGCTCCTAATGTTCGGGGGCTCGATGCTGATCTCAGGCGTTGCGCTCTTCGTCTGATCGCGCGTCGAGAGCTTGACGGGCTCGCGCCGAGGCCAGCGTGGCCGATACGAACCCGATGTTCGACACCGTAAAGGGGATGAGGTAGTTGAAAAGTACCCGGATCCATGTCGCTACGGTCGCATCGCCCGCTTGGATGACGGAGCCCTGATTGATCAGCGAGAGGACCGTTCCCACCACGAGAGCCGTCGGAAGGCACCTCGCGAGTGCTGCCCGAGAACGAACGATCCGTTGAATCGCGTGTATTTGCAAAGCGCAAGGGCATGGCCGGGACCGCTCGGCCCAACCACCCCGATGGGTCTAAGCCCATCGACAACGTGCGAAAACTCCAACGCTGGCTATGGACAGCAGCCAAGCAGTCACCGGGTCGCCGCTTCCATGCCCTTTACGACCGTATCCACAGGGGTGACGTCCTGCGGGAGGCATGGCGGCGGGTCCGGAGCAATCGAGGGGCAGCGGGGTCAGCGCCTTCATCGGTTGCGAGGCACCGTTCGCTATCGGGGGGCTGCGTAGCTATGTCACGAAGACCATCGGTAAGCCGTGTGCGGGAAAACCGCACGCACGGTTTGAAAGGGGGATGGGGAAACGGGTCCGCGTTGCGGACACCGCGCCCCTGACTGGCCATGGGGAGAGAAGAGGTCGATCTGGAGCGGATCCTGGCCGTCGATGAGTTCACGGAACCGGCCCGGGCACTGATGGACCCCAAGGCTTTCGCGTACTTCTTCGGAGGCGCCGGTTACGAACTGACGCTGGCGGACAACATCGCCGCCTTCGGCCGCCGGCGCTTGCGACCGCGCGTTCTGAGGGGGATCACGGCGGTCGATACGCGCACGACGATGCTCGGACGAGAGGTCTCCTTTCCCGTGGCTTTCGCGCCGGCCGGCTTCAACCGCCTCGCTCATCCCGAAGGCGAGGTTGCGGTCACCCAGGCGGCGGCCGCGGCCCGGATAGTCCACTGCTGTTCGACCTTCTCGTCCTGCACGATCGAAGACGTGGGGGCCGCGGGGGACCGTCCCTGGTTCCAGCTCTACGCGTCCTACGACCGGAGCGTTACGGATTCCCTCGTTCAGCGTGCGGAGGCTGCGGGATACCAGGCGATCGCGGTCACCGTCGATCTTCCGGTGGCCGGGTACCGGGACCAGGAGCTCAGGAACCATTTCGTGGTGCCTCCCGAATTCTTCGCCAACATGAGGCCCGATATCGAGGGAGAGCTCGCCGATGTCGTCTTCAATGAGACGCATCAGGGACTGAACTGGAACGACATCGACCGGCTCCGTTCGGTGACCTCGCTACCCATCGTGCTCAAGGGGATCCTTACCGCCGAGGACGCGCGGATCGCGGTCGAGCACGGCGTGGACGGGATCATCGTCTCGAACCACGGCGGCCGCCAGCTGGACCGCTCGATCGCAGCCCTCGACGCTTTGGAGGAGGTGGTGCAAACGGCAGGCGACTCGTGCGAGGTGTACCTCGACGGAGGTGTGAGACGCGGGGTCGACGTGGTTACCGCCCTGGCCATGGGCGCACGCTCCGTCTTCGTCGGTCGCCCGTACCTCTACGCCCTCGCGGCGGCGGGCCAAGCGGGCGTGTCCCGGTGCATCGAGATCCTGAGAGCCGAGACCGAGAAAGCCCTGCACCTGATGGGTGCCGCCCGCGTGGACGACCTGAGTCGTGACCAGGTCATCTAACCCAGAAGTTCGGCGATGCGAGTGACTCCTTCGATGAGGTCGTCGTCCCCCAGCGCGTAGCTGAGGCGCGCGTAGCCGGGCGCTCCGAACCCCTCGCCCGGAACGATCGCGACCTTGACCTCGTCGAGGATGACCTCGGCAAGCTT
>JBKJZQ010000144.1:0-9184 GCA_046715095.1 Actinomycetota bacterium
GCCGCCGCTGAACTTTCGCAGCCGGTGCAGGCTAATCACTACTACCCACGCGAATCGTGACGAAAACTAGCATCTGCCCCAACAGCTAGGCCCCCTCCGCCCTCCCCCCCGGCTGGGGCGCCCTCAACCGCGCTCGCGGACGTGCCGATGAGTCAGGTACATGGCTTTTCTAGACCTCCACGACCTCCTCGCTTACGCCGTTGAACGCGGCGCCTCGGACCTCCACGTGAGGGCCGGCAGCCCGCCGTTCATCCGCATCAACGGGAGGCTCGAGAAGACGGAGTTCGCCACCCTCTCCGAGATGGAGAGCAGGAAGATCTGCTATGAGGTCATGACCGACGTCCAGATCAAGGCGCTCGAGGAGCGCGGCGAGGTCGACTTCGCTCACTCCCACAAGATGCTCGGCCGCTTCCGCCTGAACGTATTCATCCAGAAGGGCGTGGTCAGCCTCGCGTGTCGCCGGGTGCTTCCGTCGTGCCCTCCGATCGAGGCCCTCGGGCTACCGCCGGCCGTGAGGACCCTGGCCGAAGAGATGAGAGGGCTCATCCTCGTCACCGGACCTACCTCCTCGGGAAAGACAACGACGACCGGCTCGATGATCGACCACATCAACTCGATCCGCCCCTGCCACATCCTCACGATCGAAGATCCGATCGAGATCCTGCACCAGGACAAGGTCGCGATCGTCAACCAGCGCGAGGTCGGCTCCGACACCTCCGATTTCGTCTCCGGCCTTCGCTCCGCGATGCGTCAGGCCCCCGACGTCATCTTCATCGGCGAGATCCGCGACATCGAGACCGTGACGGCAGCGATCCAGGCCGCCGAGAGCGGTCACCTAGTGATCTCGACCATTCACACCTCGGATGCGACTGAGACCGTGAACCGCATCATCGACCTCTACGAACCGCACCTCCAGGCACAGGTCCGTAACTCGCTCGCGAGCTCGCTGAAAGGGATCGTGTCGCAGAGGCTGCTCCCCAAGAAGGATGGGACGGGGCAGATCCCCGCGACGGAGATCCTCGTCATGAACGACAGGGTCAGGGAACTGATCGCGGAACCCGACAAAACCCATCTGCTTCCCGATCTGATCGCAGAGTCCTCGTTCTACGGGATGCGGACGTTCGATCAGTCGCTGCTGTCGCTCTTCCGCTCCGGGCTCGTGGGCATCGAAGACGCCCTTGGTGCCGCTACCAACCTGCACGACTTCAAACTGGCCCTGAAGCAAGAAGGACTGCAGGCCGTCTCATAGTCTTTCTGTCTCATAGTCTTGGGGCCATGGACCCCCAAGCACTTCCTACTACTCCGAGCATGGCCGGGCTCCTCACCGAGGGCTCTCCCGTCCTCGATCTCGCGCGGTTGTTCCGGAACTCCGGGTACGAGCTCTACCTCGTCGGGGGCCCGGTCAGGGATATGGCACTGCGGAGGGAGCACTCGGATCTGGACTTCGCCACCGACGCACTGCCGGCCGACACCCAGACGATCATCCGGGCGGTTGCCACGGAGATGTGGACGCAGGGGATCGAGTTCGGCACGATCGGCGCGCTGATCGCCGGCGTCCGTATGGAGATCACGACGTTTAGGACCGAACTTTACGAACCCGACTCGCGCCACCCCGCGGTCGAGTTCGAGTCTGACATCGAGATCGATCTGTCGCGGCGCGACTTCACCGTCAACGCGATGGCGATCCGTCTTCCCGAGCGAACCGCGATCGACCCGTTCGAAGGGATGGAGGACCTGAAGAAACGCGTCCTCCGCACCCCGATCGAGCCGGAGCGATCGTTCTCCGACGACCCTCTCCGGATGCTGCGCGCGTTCCGCTTCGCGTCGCAGCTCAAGTTCAAGATCGCCGACGAGGCTCTCGCGGCGATCACGGAGATGAAGGAAGCCTTGTCCACGGTATCGGCGGAACGGATCAGGGACGAACTCTCCAAGCTGGTGACCGGTCCCGCGGTCGAGCGCGCGCTCACGCTCGCGGACGAGACCGGCATCACCGACATCTTCCTGCCCGAGCTCGGCGCGCTAAAGCTCGAGCAAGATCCGGTGCAACGGCACAAGGATGTCTTCCGGCACACCCTCGCGGTGGTGGAGAGGACCGACCCGGACCTGACACTCAGGCTGGCCGCTCTCTTGCACGACATCGGGAAGCCGACGACGCGCGAGATCACCGACGACGGCGTGACCTTCTATCACCACGAGGTGGTGGGGGCCAGGATGGCGCGCGAGCGACTCAGGACGCTCCGGTATCCGAACGGTGTCGTCGACGAGGTGTCGCAATTGATCTACCTCCATCACCGGTTCCACGGGTACGACCCGGATTGGACCGACGCGGCGGTCCGCCGCTACGTGCGCGACGCCGGCCCGCTCCTCGGGCCGCTCAACCTCCTGGTGCGCGCCGACTGCACGACGCGCAACCCGGCCAAGGCGCGTCGCCTGCAAGAGGCGATGGACCGCTTCGAGGAACGCATCCGGGTTCTCGCCGAGCGCGAGGAGCTCGGGCGGATCCGTCCCGACCTCGACGGTACGCAGGTGATGGCGTACCTCGGCGAGGGCGAGGGCGCCGTGATCGGCGAGGCGCTCGAGTACCTCCTGGAGGTTCGCCTCGAGGAGGGGCCGATCGGCGCCGATGCGGCCTACGAGCGGCTCGATCGGTGGGCGCGGGACAAGGGCATAGCGCCGGCCGGTACCAAGGTGCCCCCGAAGAAGGTAAGAAAGGGCGCCGAGGATGGGGGGCCAGGATGAACGGGGGCCCCGCACATCCGGGGACCCCGTACTTCTCGGAGCTGGGCGACCACCTCGGGGCCGCGTACCTCCGCTACTCGTTCACGAAGGGAACGCGCCAGGAGATCGGGTTCCTCCTCGACCTCCTCGCGTTGAAGCCGGGCGACCGGGTGCTCGACGTTGGTTGTGGCCCGGGACGGCACTCGGTCCCGCTGGCCGAGGCGGGGCTGGCGGTCACGGGTGTAGATGTCTCGCAGAGGTTCCTCGACGTTGCGGCTCAGAGCGCGCGCGACGCGGGCGTCCCCGCCGCCTTCTTCCTGGTCGACGCGCGCCAGATGCCCTTCGGCGACGAGTTCGACGCGGTCCTCTCCATCTGTCAGGGAGGGTTTGGGCTGATGGGCGAGGACGACTCGCTGGTGCTCAAGCGGATGGCGGAGGCGACGAAGCCTGGGGGCCGGGTCGTGCTCACCGCGTTCAGCTCCTATTTCGAGCTCACCCACCGGCGGCCCGAGGCGAGCTTCGACGCCGGCAAGGGGATCGTGCACGAATCCACGACGCTCAAGAACGAACGTGGTGAGGAGCGCCGGGCCGATCTCTGGACCGGCGTCTACACGCCGCGCGAGTTGAAGCTTCTGGCCCTCGGCGTCGGATTGTTGCCCGAGGTCGTGTGGTCGGTCGACCCGGGCGACTTCGCTCGCCGTGCGCCGGACACGGACCACGCCGAGTTCATGCTGGTCGCTACCAAACCCTGATGTTCTGCCGGTCGCCGAGGCGACCGCCTTCTGAGCAGCGGCCGCTCACCCCCCTGCGAGTATCTAGACGACCATGGGGGCGAAGATGTCGATCCGCTTGGCTTCCAGAGCGACGACGGCGGCCAGCAGCACCACCGCGACCCCTCCGACGGTCAGCATCGTGCCGATCGTCGAGCTCGCGAAGATCACCACGAAGAGCCCTCCGATCACACTCGCCAGGTTGTAGAGGATGTCGTACAGCGAGAACGCGCGGCCGCGGTATTCGTCGGGCACCGCCTCCTGAACCTGAGCGTCGACGCCGACCTTGCAGTAGAAGCCGCCGGCACCGCTGAGACCCGCGAGCGCGAGGAGCTCCCAGATGTGGTCCGGCCGTCCGAACAACAGCAGACTCGCCGCCACGCTTAGGTAGCCAAGCACCATCAAGCCCCCCGTTCCGATGCGCGTTCCGACGCGGCTGGCGGTGACTGCGGCAAGAAGAGCCCCGAGGCCGGCGCACCCGAGCGCGAGCCCGGAGAGCCCGATCTTGCCGAAGTGGTCGTCCTGGGCGATGAACTCGCGCTTGATCAACAAGATGATCAGCACCGCGATGTAGATGCCGAAGCTGCGCAGCACGAAGATCGCGATCAGGGGAAGGCGGGCACGGGGGCGGCGGGATATCTCGCGCAGCCCGTCGAACAGCGCTCGGGCGAGGTCTTTGACCGCGTCCCAGAGGTTCCGTGAGCGCGCGTGGGGGTGGGCCATGTTCGTTCCGATCTTGAGAGCGGCGATGACCGGGATCACGTAGAGGACCCCCGCGAGGGTCAGCGTGCCGTTGGCTCCCAGCAGCCCGACGATCGAGAGGCCGATGCCTCCCCCGACGACTGCAGACAGCGTGCCGCCGGCTCCCGACAACGAGTTGCCTTTGATGAGGTGATGCTCGTGGAGGACGACCGGCAGTACGGCTCCCTTGGTCGCGAGGAACAGCCGGCCGAGACCCTTGAGTACTAGGACGCAGACGAACAGCGCCCCGTTGCCGGGGAGGGCGCGCGACCAGAGAAGAACCGTGAGCAGAAGGACGGCCCGGATCACGCTCGTCCACGCGAGCAGCTTGCGCCGGTCCCAGCGGTCGACGAAGACGCCGAGGAAAGGAGCGATGATCGAGTAGGGGATGAGCGTCACGGCGAACAGCGCCAGGATGCGCCCGGGGGTTCCCTGGCTCGTGGGTTCGAGGATGAGGATGTCGGCGAACGCGGCCTGCGCCACGCCGTCGGCTCCCTGCGAAAGGAACTGGGCTACTACGAGCAGCTTGAAATCGCGGTCATAGGTCAGGCGTTTGGTGATGACGAGCTCCTAAATGTCTTGGGCCCCGGCTGGTGACCGGGGCCCAATTGAATCGCGTAGTGCGGGTGGTCAGTGACCGAACACCGGTTCGACCGAAAGGTCGACGTGGCCGTTCTGCTTGTGGCCGTTGCTGTGGTGGCTCGCATCGATCCGCCGGGCGGCCGAGTCGTCGCCCTTGATGAACGCCTCGACGAGGTCGTGAGCCTCGGGGTCGGTGTACTGCACCGGGGGCGACTTCATGAAGTACGCGGAGGGGGCTATAAGCGGTCCGCCTTCGCCGCGGTCCATCGCCAGCTTGATGCACCGGATCGCATCGATCACGACGCCGGCAGAGTTGGGGGAATCCCACACCTCGAGCTTGAGTTCCATCGAGATCGGGATGTTGCCGAATTCGCGGCCCTCGATGCGGATGTAGGCCCACTTGCGGTCCTTGAGCCACGGGACGTGGTCCGAGGGGCCGATGTGGATGTCCTCGGGATCGATCCCGGCGGTGATCTGTGACGTGACCGACTGAGTCTTGGAGATCTTCTTGGACTCGAGACGCTCGCGCTCGAGCATGTTCTTGAAGTCCATGTTCCCGCCGAAGTTGAGCTGGTAGGTGTGGTCGATGACCACGCCGCGCGCTTCGAACAACTTGCTGAGCACGCGGTGGCTGATGGTGGCACCGAGCTGAGACTTGATGTCGTCGCCGATGATCGGCAGGTTGTGCTTGGTGAAGCGCTGCGCCCAGTCTTCGTTGGTGGCGATGAACACCGGCATGCAGTTGACGAACCCGACGCCGGCTTCGAGCGCCTGCTCGGCGTAGAAGCGAGCGGCCTGCTCGGAACCGACCGGCAGGTAGTTGATCAGGACGTCGGCCTTGGTGTCCCTCAGGACCTGGGCGACGTCGACCGGCGGCAGCTCGGACTCGGTGACCATCTCCCGGTAGTACTGGCCGAGGCCATCGTAGGTGTGGCCGCGCATGACCTTGACGCCGGTCTCGGGCACGTCCGAGAACTTGATCGTGTTGTTGGGCTCGGTCCAGATCGCCTCGACGAGGTCGAGTCCAACCTTGTTGGCATCGACGTCGAAGGCGGCGACGAACTCGACATCGGAGACGTGGTAGCCGCCGAGCTCGACGTGCATGAGACCGGGAACGGCCTCGTCGGTGCGGGCCTTGGCGTAGTACTCGACCCCCTGGACCAGCGATGAAGCGCAGTTTCCGACGCCGATGATGGCGACTCGGACCTTGGACATGGCTAGACTCCCCTTCCCTCTAACGGTGTGTTCGGCGTGGGCAGGGCGACGTCGCCCCGCTCCTTGGTGATCAGTTCGTCGATCCATGCGATGTCGCTCTCGGTCGAGAGCAGGTCGTGGTTCTGCAGCGAGAGGGCGTAAGAGTCGATGCGCTCCCGGTATTCCCTCAGGTTGGCCTTGAGCTGCGCCAGCTTGTCCTGGAGGTAGGCGCGCCGGCGCTCGAGCAGCGCGAGCCTGGTCTCGGGGTGCATATAGCGGAAGAAGGCGAGCTTGAGCGTGAAGTGCTCGGCGTCCACCGCGCCCGCTTCCTCGAGCATCTCGGCGAACAGCTGCTCGCCCTGCTCGGTGATGCGGTACACGGTCTTCCTGCGCCCCGGTGTGGCCGCCTTGGCGACGGCCTTGGAGCCCCGCTTGCGGGGGGCTTTGGGGTCGTCGGCGAGCTTCTCAACCGCGCCCGCCTTGGCCATCCTCCGCAGCGTGGGATAGAGCGATCCCCACGAGACCTGCCAGAAGGGGCCGAGCATGGCGCCCAGCTGCTTCCGCAGCTCGTAGCCGTGCATGTCCCTCTCCTTGAGCAGCCCCAGCACGGGAAGCTCGAGAGTCCCTGGTTGCTTCATCCGGTACCTTTCTGAAGTTGTTGCACTTCGATATATCGCTGTTTCCTATCCACACGATATATCACACCGATATATCACGCGCCAGCAACCTCACCCCCAAAGGTGGATCGGGGCGGGCCCGCGGTGGGTTCCGGCGGAAAGCCATTACGATTCCCGGGTGGGACTTTCAGGAAGATCGTTCGATCCGACAGGGTCACCGCCGAGCCCGAAGGGGCCGGTGGTGGACTACAGCCTCGCCCGCCGATCGGCGATCGCCTCGGTGCGCCGGGGGATGCTCGACACAGGCGACGTCTGCGACGCGCATCCCGAGCTCCTGCGGGCGGCGAAGAACATCGGCGAGGAGCTCGACTTCCCCTGTCCGATCTGTTCCCACGAGGCCCTGCGCGGCGTGCGCTACGTCTACGGCTCGGAGCTCAAGCGCAACAGCGGCCGGGTGGTCTATCCCCGGGAGTGGCTCGTGGAGCTGGCCGAGGCACACGATCAGTTCACCTGCTACGAGGTCGAGGTGTGCCTCGATTGCGCCTGGAACCATCTTGTGAGGGCCTATCAAGCGGGTCGCCGGTTCGGGAAGCCCCGGGAGCGACGGCGCCGCGGGTGAGGCTCGGTTCGCTAAGTTCCGGGATGGGGCAATGTCAGGGTTATGACCGGCCACGAATCTAGACTCGGACGGTGACCAGCAAAAGCGCCGCGTCCTCCGCGCCGGGTTGGTGGGCTCGGAGAGGCGCCAAGAAGACCCGGAAAGACGGGCGTTCCCGTCCGCAGCGGTTCCTCCTGCGCTGGGGCTGGGTGCTCGCGTTCGGGGGGATCCTGACGGGGATCGCGATCCTCCTCTTGACCTATGCGTTCGCGTCGATCCCGCTTCCTCGGGACATCAAGCTCGCCTCGGCGGCCAAGGTCTTGGATCGCAACGGCGAGGCGATCGGGATCTTCTCCGGTGAGGAGCGCCGCTTCATCATCGATGCGAAGCCGCTGATCGATGGACGCAAGAGCTTCGTGGGAGACGCCGTGATCGCGTCCGAGGACAAGGATTACTACGGGCATGGAGGCGTCTCGATCCGAGGGATCATCCGGGCCGCCTGGGCGAACGTCACCGGCGGTGAGGTCCAGCAGGGTGGATCGACCATCACCCAGCAGTACGTGAAGCAGGCGGTCCTTCAGGACACCGAACGCACGATCACGAGGAAGCTGAAGGAGGCAGTGCTCGCGATCAAGGTCGAGCGCAAGTTCTCCAAGAAGGAGATCCTCGGTTTCTACCTCAACACGATCTATCTGGGCCGCGGCGCCTACGGCTTCGAGGCCGCGGCGCAGACGTACTTCGACAAGAGGGCGGTCGAGCTCAACATCGGGCAGGCCGCGTTCCTCGCCGGCATCATCCCCTCCCCCGAGTCGTATCAGCCCGACGAGCACATGAAGCTGGCGAAGGAGCGGCGCGACCGCACGCTGGGCCTGATGGTTGAAGAGGGCTACGTCACCCAGGAGCAAGCCGATAAGTACCTCGGCAAGAAGATCAAACTTGCGCCGAACCAGGATGAGTCGCTCACGGATTCGCAGGCCGCGTTCTTCATGGAGTGGGTGCGCAAGGATTTCCTCGAACCGTATTTCGGGGACCAGCTGTACACGGGTGGACTCCAGATCCATACGACCCTCGACCTCGAGATGCAGCAGTATGCAGAGGACGCGGTCGCTAATCAGCTCACGCTCAAGACCGAGCCCGAGGCATCGCTCGTGTCGATGACCCAGCGCGGTGAGGTGCGCGCGTTCGTCGGGGGCCGGGCGTTCACGAGCATCAAGAAAGCGCGCGGGTTCAACTACGCGGCCGACTATCCAGGACACGAAGCGGGTTCGACCCTGAAGTCGTGGACCTTGCTGGCCGCGATCGAAGACAATGTTTCGCTCCAGTCGCGTTTCTCGGGCAGCAGCCCGGTGACGATCACGAACCCGGCATGCGCCGGTCCCGACGGGCAGTGGGTAACCGCCAACTTCGGCAACAGCCAGTTCGGCACGCTCGACCTGGTCGGGGCCACGACGAGCTCGGTGAACGTGATCTTCGCCCAGCTCATCGCCGAGATCGGTCCCGAAAAGGTCGCCCGGATGCTCGAGAAGTTCGGGTTCGCCCCGAAGTTCGGCGCCGACGAGATCGCCCCGAACTGCTCGCTGGCGGTCGGCTCCTTCGACGCCACCCCGGTCGAGATGGCGCGCGGCTACGCGGGCTTCGCGGCCGGGGGGCGCCTGCCCGACGTGGTCCCGGTCGCGTACGTGACCGACGAGGATGGCAACTGCCTCGTATCGTGGATCCCGCAGGACTTCGAATGCGACGAGGAGATCGACACCCAGGGCGAGCAGGTCGTCGAACAGAATTCGGTCTACGCCCTCGACGCCACCCTGCAGAACGTGGTCAACGCGGGGACCGCAACGTCCGCAGCCCTTCCCGGGCGAGAGGTCGCCGGTAAGACCGGGACCGCTCAGTTCAACGTGGCCTCGTGGTTCTCGGGCTATACCCCTCAGCTCGCGACCGTGGTGTGGATGGGCTATCCGGTCGAG
>JBKJZQ010000145.1:0-3931 GCA_046715095.1 Actinomycetota bacterium
TCTCGCGTCGCTTCCGGTCGAGGACGTACCGTCGCTGGCCGCGCTGGCGCACGAGGTGCGGCTCGATCGTTGCGGGCCCGAGGTCGAGGTCGAGGGGATCCTGTCTCGGTGAAGGACACGGTCGGCATGACGGGCGAGGTCACCCTCCAGGGCCGGGTCCTTCCGATCGGAGGACTGAAACAGAAGGTCCTCGCAGCTCACCGGGCGGGTCTCACTGAGGTCGTCATCCCGGCTCGTAACGAGCCCGATCTCGAGGACGTACCCGAGAAGATCCGCAAGGACATGACCTTCCACCTCGTGGGAGATGTCGCTGAGGTCCTCTCGATCGCGCTCGATCTGGAGAACGCGAAAGCTGCCTCGCCGGAACGCTTCGCCTTCATGATCGAACCCGACCGACCCGGCTAGATTTTCGGAAACTCCACAACCATCCTGCACCCGGACGGCTCGCGCCCCTCGGCGTGGATCTCCCCGTGATGCAGTTCGACGATCCAGCGCGCGATGGAGAGTCCAAGGCCCGTACCTCCGTCCGACGGTCGCGCGGCATCCGATCTGTAGAACCGCTCGAACACCCTCCCCCGTTCCCCTTCGGGGATGCCGGGACCTTCGTCGATCACCTCGAACCTGATCTTGCCGTCACTACCTGTGGCGACGATCTCGACGGTCCCCCCGGCCGGCGAGTGACGGACCGCGTTCGCCACGAGATTCGTCATGACCTGGTGGAAACGTTCGGGGTCGGCGATCAGACTCAAGGTCGGTGGCGAGATCCGGATCTCGAAGTTCACGTCGTCCGGCCCCCGGTGGCCGGGACCTCTCTCCTCGCGAACGATCCTCTCCATCAGCCCTTTCACTTCGAACGGTTCCGTCTGGAGCGGTACGGCGCCGGACTCGAGGCGGGACAGATCGAGCAGCTGGTTCACGAGGCGCCCGAGCCGTTCAACCTGCTCGAGCATCGAGCGAAGCGTCTCTGGATCGGGCGGCTCGACGCCGTCCACGAGGTTCTCGAGCACCGCCTGCAGGGCCGAGATCGGGGTCCGGAGCTCGTGTGACACGTTCGCGACCAGGTCCCTCCGGAGCCGGTCCGTCTCCGCCAGCTCGGAGGACATCTGATTGAACACACGGGCGAGCTCCCCCACCTCGTCGCGTGAGGTCGCCGTAACCCGCCGCGCGTAATCTCCCTGCGCCATCTCCTTCGCCGCGGTCGTCATCTCCCGGAGCGGCGAGGTCATACCGCGCGCGAGGAACTGCACCATCGTGAGAGAGATCGCTCCGGCGAGAACGCCGCCCACTACCCAGGGGATATCGGCCCACACCCCGAGGCCGGTCACCGCGACAGTAGCCGCGACAGCCGTGACGATCACGATCCCAAGTTTCACCTTGATCGAGGACAAAAAATCGAGCGGCCTCACCCCTCTACCTCGACCGAGTAGCCGACACTGTGAACGGTACGCACGACATCGTTGCCAAGTTTCTTCCTGAGCGCCGCGATGTGGGAATCAACCGTGCGGGCGCCCGAGGAATCCCGGTAACCCCAGACATCGAACAAGAGTTGCTCGCGCGTGAACACCACCCCGGGCTCACTCGCCATCCGGAAGAAGAGGTCGAACTCGATCGGGGTGAGGTGTATCTCCCTACCCGAGAGCCTGACCTTGCGGGTGGACGGGTCGGCCACGAGCTCGCCGAGATTCACCGGTTCGACGTACGCCGGCGCGCGTTCCGCCCGCCGGAGGAGAGCATGGATGCGGGCGACCAACTCGCGGGGGCTGAAGGGCTTCGTCATGTAGTCATCGGCGCCGACCCCCAGGCCGACCAAGAGGTCGGTCTCCGAGTCTCTCGCGGTGAGCATCAACACCGGCACGAAACGGGTCTTCTGGATGCGGCGACACACCTCGAGGCCGTCGAGGCCGGGAAGCATGACGTCGAGGACGACGGCGTCCGGAGCGATGCGCTCGCACAGATCCACGCCCGCGGGCCCATCGTGCGCAACCTCCACCAGGAAGCCCTCGGTTCTGAGGCGATTCGCGATCGCCTGGGCGATCGTCGGCTCGTCCTCTATCACTGCGATCGTTCGGGCGGCCATCCATCAACTCTAGGGGCAAGGCGGGCCGGTAACGTGTGCGTTATGTGGAGATGTCGTGTGGAGTACCGGTCGCTCCCATAGGATTCCCGGATGGAAATCCTCCACATCGCCGGGCTCGAGGGCGAACTACCCGACAACAAGGTCCCCGGCGGACTCACAGAGAACGATCTGATCGAGATCTTCAGGAACGCGGTTCTCCTCAGAACCTTCGATGAACGCGCCGTCGCCCTGCAGCGACAGGGCCGGATCGGCACGTATCCACCGTTCTGGGGCGAAGAGGGCATCCAGGCCGGCCCGGTCCACGCCGCCGCGACCGAGGATTGGTTGTTCCCCAGCTACCGGCAGAGCGCGGTGGCGATCCTCAGGGGACTTCCACCGTCGAAGATCTACAAGTATCGCCGAGGCTACGGCGGTACCCAGGGATTCTGGGACCCCCGGGAGTACCGAGTGGCGCCCATGGTGGTCGCGATCGCCACGCAGTTGCCACATGCCGTAGGACTTGCCTGGGCCGCCAAGCTGCGCGGGGACGACGTCGCCTCTCTCGTGTGGTTCGGCGACGGAGCAACCTCCGAAGGTGACTTTCACGAAGCCATGAACTTCTCCAGCGTCCATCAGGTGCCGACCGTGTTCTTCAACACGAACAATCAGTGGGCGATCTCGACCCCGTACACCCGCCAGACCGCAACCGAGACGATCGCCGAGAAAGCGGCCGCCTATGCGATGCCCGGCGTCCGGGTGGACGGCTTCGATCCGATCGCCTGCTGGAAGGCGGCGCGCGACGCGCTCGACCGCGCTCACAACGGCGGGGGGCCGACGCTCGTCGAGGCCTTCTGCTACCGCATCGCTCCCCACGCGACCGCCGACGATCCGGGCAGATACCGCGACGAAAGCGTCACCGATGGATGGAAACGGATGGAACCGGTCGGCAGGACCGCCGCGTTCCTGAAGCGCATCGGCGTCCTCGACGATGAGACCGAAGAGAAGGTCATGCAGGAGGCCAAGGACAAGATCGCTCAGGCCGTCGTCGAACTCGAAGAGGGCGACCCGCCCGGCGCCGCGGCCATGTTCGAGCACGTCTACAAGAACGGTAGGCCGTTCACCTTCGATGAGGGCCTCGCCGATCTCGACGAGCTCCGCGGAGGGCCCGAGTAAAACACCGGAGTAGAGCAAGTGTCTGCGAGCCTCGTCTAGCATGTGTCTTCCCCGAGAGAGAAAGGCGAGTTGTGACCGACGAGCAGGAGATTGCGTGGACGGCGACCCCAGAGCGCGCGCCGGTTCTCGATTCATCCGGGAACAAGATCGGCCACGTCGATTCGGTGCTCGGCGACGAAGACAAAGACATCTTCCACGGGATGGCCGTGAACCTGAAAGGGCGGGCGGGCGTCGTAGAGGTAGCGGCGAACCGGATCACGAGCATCACGACGGTCGCGGTTCATACCGACCTCGCAGACGACGAGGCCTCCTCACTCGAACCTCCCCGGTAGCTAACCCTTTACTTGGTGACCTCAGGCAGAGCGAGTCCGATCACGTTACGCACGGCAACCTTTTCGGCCGGACAAGCAGGGACCGGGGGTGGAGGCCGAGAAGTAAGGGGGGTAACAAGGAGTCTGGATGGTCCGGGCTCCCGAGCCAGGAGGATTTATGCCTGTGCGTTTCCGCTCCATCCTTCTAACCGTGGCGATCGTCGCTGCCATCGCCATGCCGGCGTCGGCCCAGGCGGCGCCGCCGTGGGCGCCGGCCCGGACCGCGACGATCCACCCCGGGGTCATGACCTTCACCGAAGGTGCTCAGTGCACCTCGAACTTCGTCTTCTACGATGGTTCGAACAACGTCTACATCGGACAGGCAGCGCAC
>JBKJZQ010000146.1:0-10264 GCA_046715095.1 Actinomycetota bacterium
GTGGACGACCTCATCACGACCGGGGCCACTGCGACCGAATGTGTAAAGGTGCTGAGGGAGTTCGCCCCGTCGGTCGAAGTGGTCGTTCCGTGCCGGCGCGGTAGGTAGCCTGCGGAGATGGACGAGAGGCAGATAGACGGGGTGCACTTCGAAGAACTGGTGGCGGAGGCGCTCGACTCGTTGCCCGAGGAGTTCGCGCAGGCGATGCAGAATGTCGAGGTCGTGGTGCAGGACGAGCCAACCCGCTCCCAGCTTGCGAGCCTGCCGCACGACCACACGCTCTTCGGCCTCTACGAGGGGCACCCGCTCACGAACAGAGGGGTCCACTACTCGGGCGTGATGCCGGACAAGATCACGATCTTCCAGGGACCGATCAGCCGTTACTACCGGACGCCGAAGGCGATCCGGGAGCAGGTCCGCAAGACCGTGATCCACGAGATCGCCCACCACTTTGGGATCGACGACCCTCGCTTGCGGGAGCTGGGCTGGTAGGACTCAGTCCCAGGGAGTCAAGCTCTTCAGGCTCTTCAGGAAGTCCAGCATCGCCGCGGTCGTTTCCGTGGGCTTCTCCTGCTGGGTCCAATGCCCGCACTTCTCGATCATTACCGTGGTCAGGTTGGAAACCCGGTCTTCCATGCCCTCGGCTAGGGCGGGGGTCAGGACCGGGTCGTTCTCGGCGGTGATCATGAGAGCGGGTGCGTGGATCGATACGCCCTCGTGTTCTGCGGTCAACACCCAGTTGCGGTCCATGTTTCGGTAGTACTCGAGGGGAGGCGTGATCGACCCCTTCGGGGCGAAGCTCGCCTCGTAGACATCGATGACCTCGGGAGGGAAGACGTCCTTGTTGTAGGACGCCGGGCCGAGGAAGAACAGCTCGAGGAACGACCTGGGATCGGCCTCGAAGGAGGCTTCGGCTTTCCCTCGCTCCTGGAACGCGAGGATGTAGGCACGCCGTGGGCTGTCCATCGCCCGGAGCACATCGATCGGTGGTACCGGCGTGCGGCGGAGATCGGGGGTGTTCAACGCGATCACCCCGGCGACGACTTCGGGGTGGAAGCGCGCGAACGACCACACGACAACGCCACCCCAGTCGTGGCCGACCACCACCGCTCGGGAGTGGCCCAGGCCCTCGATCACACCCCGGATGCACGCGGAGAGCCAGACGACGTCATAGTCCACATCGGGTTTGTCGGAGCGACCGAAGCCCGGCATGTCGAGCGCGACGGCGCGGAACCCGGCCGCCGCCAGAGGGGTCATCTGGTGGCGCCATGAGTAGTGGGATTCGGGGAACCCGTGACACATCAGAACGAGCGGGCCCTCGCCTTCGGTCACGTAGTAGACCCGGATCCCGTTCGCGACCACGTAGCCCTCGTCCACCGGGTGAGCCTACGTCGTTGCGCCTCGAGGGGGGCGTCGGCGGGCTATCCCCCCATGGTTGGTTAGTACTAATTGCTTAGGGTTTCCAGGCTACTCTCGGGCTACAATTCGTCATGAAGGACTAGGCATTAACACTGCAAAAAGGTCGAATCGGACACGACAACGGCCGGAACGACCAGAACGAAAGGACCAGGGCAACCCCAGTGGATGAACCGATCAAGGTCATGATCGTTGACGATCACGCCCTGTTCCGTCGAGGCCTGCAGATGGTGCTTGAGAGCGAGGAAGACATCGCCGTCGTCGCCGAGGCGAGCGACGGTCACGAGGCGATCGAGAAGGCTGAGAACTTCACCCCCGACGTCGTGCTCATGGACGTCCGTATGCCCAAGCGCTCGGGGATCGAAGCGACCAGAGCGATCAAGAACACGGCCCCGTCGACCAAGATCCTGATGCTCACGATCTCGGATGAAGAGGCCGACCTCTACGAGGCCATCAAGGCCGGCGCTTCCGGCTACCTCCTCAAGGAGATCTCGATCGACGAGGTCAGCGATGCCGTCCGCTCCGTCCACTCCGGCCAATCCCTGATCTCGCCGTCGATGGCCTCCAAGCTCTTGACCGAATTCGCCGCCATGGTCAAGCGCAAGGACGAGCGGGCCCAGGTCCCCGGGCCCCGCCTCACCGACCGTGAACTCGAGGTCCTCAAGCTCGTGGCCAAGGGCATGAACAACCGTGACATCGGCTCCGAGTTGTTCATCTCGGAGAACACGGTCAAGAACCACGTCCGCAACATCCTCGAGAAGCTGCACCTGCACTCCCGCATGGAAGCGGTCGTCTACGCCGTGCGCGAGAAGCTCCTCGACATCAAGTAGGGCCCGATGAGGATCGGCTCGGTCGTTATCGATTGCAACGACTTCGGGAAGATGTCGGCGTTCTGGCAGGCGGCCCTCCGCTACGTTCCTCGAGAGCCGCCCGATGAGGACTGGGTTGTCCTCCGGGACCCGGATGGAAGGAACGTCAACGTGTCCGTGCAGCAGGTTCCGGAGCGGCGCGTGGGCAAGAACCGATTGCACCTCGACCTGTACACGGAGGACCAAACCGCCGAGGTCGAACGGTTGCTGGCCTTGGGTGCGACCCGTCATCCCCGGGCGCCCGAACCGGACGAGGATTTCGTCGTCCTCGCAGATCCGGAGGGCAACCTCTTCTGCGTCATCGAGACCGGCTAGGGGCCGCCGTGATGCTGAAGGTAGCGGGCGGACTCGTGAGAGAATCGGACGTCTATGAGCATCATGAAGAAGGTTCTCGCCGCCGGTGAGGGCAAGAAGATCAAGGAACTCCAGGCCGTCGTTCCGCCGGTTAATGGCTGGGAGGACGAGATCAAGGCTCTCGACGACCTCGCGCTGAAGGCCAAGACCGCCGACTTCAAGCAGCGCCTCGAGAACGGCGGGCATACCGACGATTTCCTCCCCGAGGCATTCGCGGTCGTCCGTGAGGCCGCCTCGAGGGCGCTCGGTCAGAGGCACTTCGACGTCCAGATCATGGGCGGGGCGGCCCTCAACAAGGGCTGGATCGCCGAGATGAAGACCGGTGAAGGTAAGACGCTGACCTCCACGCTGGCCGCATACCTCAATGCCCTGTGGGGCGATGGCGTGCACCTCGTCACGGTCAACGACTATCTCGCCAAGCGTGACTCCGAGTGGATGGGCCAGGTCTACCGCCTCCTCGGCCTGTCGACCGGTCTGATCCAATCTGCGATGTCGCCCGAGGAGCGCCGTCCTGCGTATGCCTCGGATATCACCTACGGCACGAACAACGAGTTCGGGTTCGACTACCTGCGCGACAACATGGTCACCGAAGCGGCGCGGCTGACCCAGCGCGGGCGCTTCTTCGCGATCGTCGACGAGGTCGACTCGATCCTGATCGACGAAGCGCGTACGCCGCTCATCATCTCCGGTGCGTTGCAGGAATCGACCAAGTGGTACCAGCAGTTCGCCACGATCGTGCCGCGGCTGCAGAAAGACACGCACTACGAAGTCGACGAGAAGAAGCGCACGGTCGCGATCAGCGAAGAGGGTGTCGCCAAGGTCGAGGAGATCCTCGGGGTCGAGAACCTCTATGACCACGTCAACACCGACCTCGTCCACCATCTACAGTCGGCGCTCAAGGCACAAGAGCTCTACAAGACGGACGTCGAATACGTCGTGCAGTCCGGCGAGGTTCTGATCGTTGACGAGTTCACCGGTCGCATCCTTCCGGGGCGTCGTTACTCCGAAGGTCTCCATCAGGCGATCGAGGCCAAGGAAGGCGTCCGGATCAAGGAAGAGAACCAGACGCTCGCGACCGTCACGTTGCAGAACTACTTCCGCATGTACGAGAATCTCTCCGGCATGACCGGTACGGCGCTGACCGAGGCCGCCGAGTTCGGACACATCTACAAGCTCGAGGTTGCGACGATCCCAACCAACCGCGAGATGGTCCGCAATGACGAGCAGGATCTGATCTACAAGACCGGCGGAGCGAAGTGGGAAGCGGTTGCCGAAGACATCGCGGGGCGGCACGAGAAGGGCCAGCCGGTACTGATCGGAACCGTCTCGGTCGAGAAGTCCGAACATCTCTCGCGGGTGCTCAGCAAGCGCGGCGTTCCGCACAAGGTCTTGAACGCCAAGCACCACGAGCAGGAGGCCGAGATCGTCGCCCAGGCCGGTCGCCTGGGCGCCACCACGGTTGCCACCAACATGGCCGGTCGTGGTGTCGACATCATCCTCGGCGGTAACCCCGAAGGCATGGCCCAGGGCGAGATGAAGGCCCGTGGGTGGGACAACGACAAGTTCCTCCTCGACCTCTACGAGCCCGAGGAGAAGGCGCAGTACGAGGCCGAGTTCCAGCCGCTGTTCGACAAGTTCAAGACCCAATGCGAGGCGGAGAAGAAAGAGGTCCTCGAGAACGGCGGCCTCTACGTGCTCGGTACCGAACGGCACGACTCGCGCCGTATCGACAACCAGCTCCGTGGTCGTTCCGGACGACAGGGCGACCCCGGTGAGAGCCGGTTCTACCTGTCCCTAGATGACGACCTGATGCGCCTGTTCGCTTCGGATCGCATCGGCTCGATCATGGACCGCTTGCGGATCCCCGACGACGTTCCGATCGAGGCCAAGATGGTCTCGAAGGCTATCGAACGCGCGCAGACCCAGGTCGAGTCGATGAACTTCGAGATCCGCAAAAACGTTCTCAAATACGACGAGGTCATGGACAAGCAGCGCCACGTCATCTACGACGAGCGGCGCAAGATCCTCGAGGGCGCGGATTTCCACGAACAAGCGCTCGAGTTGATCAGCGATGTGGTGACGTCCGCGGTCCTCCAGAACACCAACCCCGAACTACCGCCGGAGGACTGGGACTGGGAGCAGCTCTTCGCTCAGGTCAAAGAGATCTTCCCGACGACGCTTACCCAAGAGGGGTTCGATCTCGAGACCATCGAGGCCGAAGAGGTTACGGACGCCTTCGTCGAGGACGCTCTCAAGGTCTACGGCGACCGCGAGAAGGAGTTGGGGGCCGAGCAGCTCAGACATATCGAGCGGCTCGTGCTCCTCAACGTTCTCGACAACCGCTGGCGTGAGCATCTCTATGAGATGGACTACCTCGAGGAGGGGATCGGACTCCGGGCGATGGGTCAGAAAGACCCACTGGTCGAGTTCCAGCGCGAGGGCTTCGACATGTTCATCCAGATGCAGGACTCGATCAAAGAGGACTTCACTCGCTACGTCTTCCACGTCGAAGTCGTGCGCGAGGACCAGCAGCGCCGGCAGCCGACCCAGCGCGAAGAGCGCAGACGATCGCAGCTCGCAGATGGGCCGAGTGGACCCCCCGAGGAGACCGGTCCTACGGCGGCAAACACGAGCGAGAGCGGCCCCGCTCCACAGGCACGCTCGGACAAGATCCCTCGCAATTCGCCGTGCCCGTGCGGTAGCGGGAAGAAGTACAAGATGTGCCACGGGCGCCCCGGCGCGGCGCCTCTCTAGTGGTGCGAACGTGCCGCTGGTACTCTGCGCCGCATGGCAGATCTCACAGAGCGACTGGACTCGATCGAGACCAGGCTCTCCCAAGTTAAGGATTACCTTTGACCTCGACGTCAAGCGGCTGCGGCTCGCGGAGCTGAGAGCTCGTTCTGCCGAGCCCGATTTCTGGAACGATCCCCAGGGTGCGCAGAGCATCAGTCGCGAGATCGCTGCGCTCTCGGATGATGTCGAAGGATTCGACCGCATCTCCGGGCGGACTTCCGACGCCCGCGTCCTCATGGAGCTGGCCGAGGAGGAAGGCGACGAGAAGTCGCTGGCCGAGGCGGCCGCCGAGATCGACGCCATCGAGCGCGAGCTGGAATCACAGGAGGTCCTCGCGCTCCTGTCGGGCGAGTTCGACGAGAATCCCGCGATCCTCGAGATCCATCCTGGTGAGGGAGGAACCGACTCCCAGGACTGGGCCGAGATCCTCCTCCGCATGTACACGAGGTGGGCAGAGCTCCGGGGGTTCAAGTACGAGCTCCTAGAGGCGTCCCCCGGCGACGAGGCGGGGATCAAGAGCGCCACACTGACCGTTGAGGGCCGCCATGCCTACGGCCTCCTGTCCGCCGAGCGCGGGGTCCACAGGCTCGTACGCATCTCGCCCTTCGATGCCGCCAAGCGCCGGCACACGTCGTTCGCGTCCGTGGATGTGACCCCCGAGGTCGCCGAGGACGTCGCCATCGAGATCAACGATGACGACCTTCGTATCGACACGTACAGGTCTTCGGGCGCTGGTGGACAGCACGTGAACGTCACCGACTCCGCGGTACGCATCACGCACCTCCCAACCGGGATCGTCGTGTCGTGTCAGAACGAGCGGTCACAGATGCAGAACAAGGCCGTCGCGATGCGCGTGCTCAAGTCCCGGTTGGTCCAGCGTGCACGCGAGGAGCGACAGGCCGAGATGCAGGCCCTCAAGGGCGAGCAGCGCGACATCGGGTTCGGATCGCAGATCCGCTCCTACGTGATGCACCCCTACCAGATGGTCAAGGACCACCGCACGGCCCTCGAGGCCGGCAACGTGCAGGCGGTGCTCGACGGCGACCTCGACAGGTTCATCGAGGCCCAGCTGAAGAAGCGGGCGTCCGAGGAGACGTGACACACGTAAGGTTGCCGGTACCCCCTGCCGGTGCCATCATCTAGCCCATGACCGACATCGCGCCTGAAGTCGCTCCGGAAGTGGTAGGACGCGTCGAGAACGCGACGCTCGCTGAGCTTCGAAACGTCGACATCGATGACGTCTATAAGCAGATGGACTGGCTTCTGAAGTCCAGGCCCACACCGATCGACCTCTTCCACCGGTGGGAGAACCAGCACTGGTCGACCCAGGACCTCGACTTCTCCGAGGACGCCGGGCACTGGCGCGACATGGAGGGGCTCTTCGAAGGTTTTCGTACCGAGCTGCAACGAACCTTCACGCTCTTCTTTCTCGGCGAGCAGGCCGTCACGGACACTCTTTCCCCGATGGTCCACGCCGCACCGGATGAAGACTCGCGCATCTTCCTGTCCACCCAACTGGTCGACGAGGCACGTCACACGGTGTTCTTCTCGCGTTTCTTCGATGAGGTCATCGGCGTAAGAGGTGGGCTGTCCGAAGCCCTCGGGTTGGTCCGCGACCAGGCGGTCGAGGCCTACCGCGAGATCTTCGACGGCGAACTCGTCGATGTGACCGAAGCGGTAAGGCGGGACCCGGACGACTACCCGATGTGGGTCAGGTCGATAACCACGTATCACCTGATCGTCGAAGGGATGCTGGCGCTCACCGGACAGAAGTTCCTCCTCGGTATCGTCCGCGAGCTCGGCATCCTCCCCGGTTTCTACTCGGGATTCACGGCCGTAGCGCGCGATGAGTCGCGCCACGTCAACTTTGGAGTCCGCGCCCTTCTCGAGGCGAACGCGCGGGACCGCGCCATGGCGGAAGTTATCGAGGACCAGGTGATGAAGCTGCTCGAGCCTGCCTGTCGGATCGTGGCCGCCCCGGACCGGAGGTTCGTGGTCGAACCCGCGGAAACCCCTCCCAACCTCAGGATCAGCCCCTACGAGGTCCGTGGATTCTCCCTCTTCTCGCTCACCAAACGGCTGAAGGTCGCGGGCCTCCCCGACGCCTTCCTGGAAGAAGTCACCAGGCGGGGAGAGGCGGCCTACGAACGGGCCTGGGCCGACTACGAGGACATCCACTCCGTAGAACACCCGAGGCGGTTCTGGGATCGAATGGCGACCACAAGCGCCTAGCCTCCGCTAGTCTGGAGCGCATATGATCAAGCTCGTAGACGTAGTCAAAGACTACAAAGGTGATATCCGCGCCCTCGATGCCGTATCCCTCGAGGTCACGAAGGGTGAATTCGTGTTCGTCGTGGGACCATCCGGGTCGGGGAAATCCACCTTGATCAAACTGGTTACGAAGGAAGAGGACCCGACCTCGGGCGAGGTGTTCGTAGCGGGGAAGAACCTCGGGAGCCTGCCCAAGTGGAGGGTTCCTTATCTGAGGCGCAACGTCGGTTGCGTGTTCCAGGACTTCAAGCTCCTTCCGAACAAGACCGTGTTCGAGAACGTCGCTTTCGGGCTCGAGGTTATCGGCCGCCCGAAGTCCGTGGTCCAGCGGCAGGTACCGCAGATCCTCGAGCTCGTCGGACTGGGCGAGAAGCTCGACCGCTTCCCCGATGAACTCTCCGGCGGCGAGCAGCAACGTGTCTCAGTGGCGCGCGCGTTCGTCAACCGGCCTCTGATCCTCGTCGCCGACGAGCCCACCGGGAACCTCGACCCTGCGACCTCGGTCGGCCTCATGCGACTCTTGGACCGCATCAACAAGACCGGAACGACGGTCGTGATGGCGACGCACGACCACGCGATCGTCGACTCGATGAGGCGCCGGGTGCTCCAGCTCGAGGACGGCAAGGTGGTCCGGGACCAGTCCCGGGGCATCTACGGGGTGGGGACTTGAGGCTCAGGTACTTCTTCTCGGAGACGATCCAGAACCTCCGGCGCAACCTGCTGATGACGATCGCGGCGATCTCGACGGTCGCTATCTCGCTGCTGCTTCTCGGCGGTGTCCAGGTTCTGGGGATCATGGTCAACCGGATGACCACCGACTGGGAGGCGAAGGTCGAGGTCAACGTCTTCCTTCGGACCGACGCGACGGAGAACGAGACCCTGGCCCTCCAGGGCGAGGTAAGTGATATGGACGAGGTCGAGGACGTGACCTACGTGTCGTCCGGGGAAGCGTTCGAAGAGTTCAAGGCCGACTACCCGGATCTGGCCGAGGGCCTTCCCCCAGGATCGCTCCCTGCATCCCTGCGCATCAAGCTGGCCGATGCCAACGACGCCGAGGAGGTGGCGGCACGCATCGAGGGCGCCCCCGGGGTCGACGAGGTCCGCTTCGGCGGGAACATCATCAAACGATTACTCCAGGTGAACGCTCTGCTTAGAACGGTGACCCTCGCGATGTCGGCCATCCTGATGGTCGCCGCCGCCGGCCTCATCGCGAACACCATCCGGCTTGCGATCTACGCGCGCCGTGATGAGATCGGGATCATGAAACTCGTCGGGGCTACGAACTGGTTCATCCGGATCCCGTTCATGCTCGAAGGTCTCTTCGCCGCGCTCGTGGGGGCTACGGTTGCCGTCATCGTCGTCCTCGGGGGCAACTGGCTGCTGCTGTCGCGCCTCCCCGAGGCGTTCCCGTTCCTCGCGCCGGTGCTCGATTTCTCGGGTGGAGAGCTCTTCGCGGTCGCGGGCCTCTTGGTGGGCGTCGGCGCCCTCGTGGGACTGGTCGGCTCCAGCATGGCGCTCCGCCGCTTCCTGGAGGTCTGACCTCGGGGTTTAAGTGCCGCCGCCGTTCCGCCGACCCTTAGGTAGGACGGTCCCGATCCCTCAGAGGGTGTTGTTGATGTTGCTGGAGTTAACCTAAGATGCTAAGGATGGCGCGATCCCGCTGGATCCCGGCCCTGATTGGGGTGGCCTTCGTGGCCAGCTTCGCCGCGGTTGCGATCCCCGCCGCGGCCGACCCCCAGGCCCAGCTCGAGGCCAACGAGAGCAAGCAGGACGCCCTCGACAAGAAGATCGCCGCGCTCCTGGAGCAGAAGGGCGATCTGCTCGAGACGATCTCGGTCATCGATGACGAGCGCGCCAAGGTCGAGAAGAAGGTGGCGGCACTCGACGGCGAGATCGACGCGCTGAACGCGAACATAGCGGTGGTTCAGGATCGTCTGGTCCGGACGCAGGAAGAACTGGCGGTGATCTCGGATGAGTTGAACGAGATCCTCGGCGATCTCGTGAAACGGACCGATCTTTTCACCGACAGGGCGGTTGCCATCTACAAGGCGGGACCGGAGGCTTATCTCGAGTCGATCTTGTCGTCGAGCGACATGACCGAACTTCTCGATCGCTACGAGTACTACGAATCCGCACTGGAAGCAGACAGCGAACTGATCGACTCGATCACCGTCTTGCGTCAGGAAACCGACCAGAAGCGCGCCCAGGTCGAGCACCGCCGGGCGCTGATCGTCAAGGACAAGAAGCGCCTCGAGAAGGACAAGGCCGAGGTTGCCGAGGTCAGGAACCGAAAGGCCGGCTCGCTGGCGTCGATCAATAAACTGCTGGACGCCAAGCAGACGGTCATCGCCACGATCGACTCCAAACGGAAGTCGTATGAGGCGGCGCAGGCCAGGCTCGTGGCGGACTCGGAGCAGATCGAGGACCTGCTCGCGGGAACCGGTCCCGCCCCCGGCGGCTCGGGGCAGCTTGCGTGGCCGGCAGCGGGTTCGGTCAGCTCACCGTTCGGGTGGCGCACCCACCCGATCTTCGGTGACCTTCGGCTCCACGCGGGCATCGAC
>JBKJZQ010000147.1:0-3684 GCA_046715095.1 Actinomycetota bacterium
CAGCGGTCGAGCTGTCGCGCTCCTACGTCGACATCGGCACTCCCGCCGCGCTAGAGGCTGCCACCCAACCCGACAGGGGATCATGGCCACGTCGATAGGGATCATCGGCGGAGGCATCCTCGGTCTGGCTACTGCCCGTGAGCTGCTGAACCGGCGACCCGAACTGCAGGTAACCGTCCTGGAGAAAGAACCCGAGCTTGCGCAACATCAGACGGGTCGCAACAGCGGCGTCGTGCACACCGGCATCTACTACACACCCGGATCGCTGAAGGCTCGGCTGTGCACCCGGGGACGGCTGATGTTGAAGGACTACTGTCGCGACCGAGGATTGCCGTACGAAGAGTGCGGCAAGCTCGTCATCGCAACGAACAACAACGAGGAGGTTCGCCTACGCGCCATCCACGAGCGGGCCGTCGCCAATCGGGTCCCCGGGATCCGGCTCCTCGGACCTGCGGAGATCAACGAGCTGGAGCCGAATGCCGTGGGTAGCCTGGCGCTCCACGCGCCGGGGGCAGCCATGGTCGACTTCGGCGCCATCGCCCGGGCCTACGCACGCGACGTGCAGGAGGCCGGAGGACAGATCCTGACGTCCCGACCGGTCACGGGCATCGACCTAAACGGAGACATGGTCTCGGTATCGACCGGAGACGACCGGGAACGCTTCGACCGGCTCGTGGTGTGCGCCGGCCTCCAGTCCGATCTCGTCGCGGAGATGTCCGGTGACGACGCCGATCCCAGGATCATCCCCTTCCGAGGCGACTACTTCGCCTTGAGACCGGAGCGCACGCAGTTGGTCAGAGGGCTCATCTATCCCGTTCCCGATCCCCGCTATCCCTTCCTCGGTATCCACCTCACGCGCACGATCGACGGGGGTGTCCTCGTCGGGCCGAACGCGATCCTGGCCTTCGCCCGAGAGGGCTACAAACTGTCTGAGGTCCGCTTACAAGAACTGCGGCAGACGCTGGCCTGGAGGGGTTTCCGGGCTATGGCCGCCAAGCACTGGCGGACCGGAGCGGTAGAGATGTACCGCGCCGTCAGCAAGCGCGCCTTCGTCCGTCAGGTGCGCCGCTACGTCCCCGCGATACGTGCCTCGGATGTAGTGAAGGCGCGCTCCGGGATCAGAGCCCAAGCCGTCGCGATCGACGGCACGCTGGTGGACGATTTCAGGATCACGCAGATCGGCCCCGTGACGAACGTGCGCAACGCGCCGTCACCCGCCGCTACGTCGTCGCTGGCGATCGCGGAGGAGATAGTGGACTGGGTCCTCGAGACTAGGCAACCGTAGCGCCGAAGTACTCATCTTGCTCCCGTCGCAACCTGTCCACGAGACGACCCTCGGGAAGCACTACGTCGGCGTAGGTCAGCACTCCGTCGCGCGCGATCGGGCGCAGGACCTTGCCTCCCTCCGCCAACCCGATGGGGAGCAAACGTTCGGCCGCAGTGACGTCCGAATTCTCCGCAAGACCGTACGTCTTGTAGCCACCGATGGCATCGATCACGTCACCCGGTGCCAGGTCGACCTTGGCGGCAGCTACGACGTCGACCATCGGAGCGCCTTGTGGCGCGATGGTCGCGTCGCCGAAGATCACCGCCCGGGCGATCGTCGCGGGGATCTCGAAGTGGCAGAGGTGATAGGGGCGATAGAAACAGTACAGGGGACCTTCTCCGAGCTTGTAGAGGTTGAGATAGTGCTGCTGCGTCGGATGCTCGTGTGTCCCCAGTACAAAGACACCCGGGTTGGGCATCGCTCCCACCACGTAGTCGACGATCCCCGGCCCCTCGAGCAGCTCATCCAACGGGAACAGATCGACGGTCTCCTGGACGGGGGTTCCCGGCTCCATCTCGAAACCGTGCATCCCCCGGCGTGCGACCCTCATCCCGGTCGCGTTGGCGACGATCGCCTGCTCGAAGGAGATCTTGGTCCCATCCGCGAAGGAGGTGACCATGTAGGGGTTCTGCCCCCACTGACGGGCGAACCCTTCCTGGGTGGTCGGGTTCCGGTAGGGGTCGTGGAGACCCTTGATGTTGCCGCAGACGACCGGCCGGACCCCTATCCCCTTCACGAAGCGGTACAGGTTCATGATGACCCCCGGCTGATCCCCATCCGCGTTCGTGATCACGATTCCCGCCCGATCGGCCTTCTCCTTGAGGATCGGACCGACGGTGCCGTCCAGCTCCGCGTTCATCAGGACGAGGTGCTTGCGGTTCTCGATCGCCGCCATTGCCACGTGCGCCGAGAACTCGACCGCGCCGGTCACCTCGACGATCGCGTCGATCCCCTCCGCTTCACACAGGAGGATGGGATCATCCGTCACCGTGGGCCTGCCGTCTGTCAGCGACGACTCCAGGGCCTCCAGACTTGCAACCCGCTGTGGCTCGGAGGCTCCGGCCTGGAGGTAAGCGTCGGCAGCTCGTTCGACATCCCGGTTGGCGATCGCGACGAGTTCGATGCCGGGCGTGGACTGAACTATCTGTAGCGCGATCCCGCGGCCCATGAACCCGGCACCGACCATCCCTACGCGGATCGGCCGGCCTTGGCGACTTCGTTCCTCGAGGGCACGATCCACGATGATCATGCTGCGCTCCTTCGGATGTTCAACTTCATCCCTCGAAGTCGGGCCAGGATGCGTCCTTCTCCGATATCTCGGTGGGGCTCCCGAGCGGCCACTCCATCCCGAAAACGTGATCGTCCCACCGCACCCCGGCTTCCGCTCCAGGGGTGTAGAACTCGGAAACCATGTAGAAGGCTTCTGTATCGTCGCTCATGGTCTGAAAGCCATGAGCAAAACCAGCGGGCACATAGAGCATCTTGCGGTTCTCCTGAGTTAGCTCAACTCCGAACCAGCGTTTGTAGGTCGGCGAGTCCTCGCGCAAGTCGATGATCACATCGTAGAGCGCGCCGCGGATGCAGCGGATCATCTTTACCTCTTCGTGAGGTGGTCTCTGAAGATGCATCCCCCTGATGGTTCCCTTCCGCTTATTGGACGACGTATTGCACTGGGCGATGCGCGCCTCGAGACCGTGCTCGGAGAACTCCCGCGCACACCACGCCCGCGCGAAGAAACCCCGTTCGTCCTCGATCTTCTCCAGATCGATTACGTACGCACCTCTTAGATCCGTCTCGGCAAAAATCATGCTTGCTCACTTCCTTGTAATCGCCCGACCGTGACGAAGCTACCAAATGGTCACCTCCGGGAAGGCTCCCGCTGAAGGATCCGCCGACCTAGAGCAACCCCCGTTGACAACCCCCGATGCCACGTATTCAATATTCGACGGCGACCAACAGATTGAAGACGATGGACATCCTGTCAGCATGCATCTCCTGCGGCTCTGCCGGACTCGAGCAGATCCTCTCACTCGGGCTCATGCCCCTCACCGATTCGTACCTGAGTCTCGATCAGCTGAGCCAGCCGGAAACGTACTACCCACTAGATCTTGCTTTCTGCCCAACCTGCTCTCTCATTCAGATCCTCTATCGAGTGCCCCCAGAGGAGATGTTCGAGGATTACCAGTACTACTCGTCGTTCTCGGAGACGTTGCTGGCACATTCACGGGAGCACGTCCACGAGTTGATCTCCTCTCGTGCGCTCGGACCGGACAACCTCAATGTCGAACTGGCCAGCAACGATGGGTATCTGTTGAAATACTTCGTCGAGGAAGGCGTTCCGGTGCTCGGGATAGATC
>JBKJZQ010000148.1:0-19474 GCA_046715095.1 Actinomycetota bacterium
ATGATGCGGATGATCTTCTCGACCGTCCGGGCCCCCCACGACCCGGCCTTCACGGTCGAGTCATTGGCCATGACCGCGACCGGCCGGCCGTTGACCCGGCCGACGCCCGTGACCACACCGTCGGCCGGGAGGTCTCCCGCAAGGGCGTTGACCAAGAGGCCGTTCTCGACGAAAGAATCCGCGTCGTCGAGCAGGAGGCGCAAACGGTCGCGCACGAACAGCTTCCCGGCCGCCGCGTTCTTCTCGTGATACTTCTCGGCCCCGCCCTTGAGGGTCAGCCCGGCCACGTCACCCAGGTCGCGCTTGTTCTCTTCGCTCATGCACCGAATCGTACTAGCCGGGAATCCCGAGCCCCGGAGCCGCCCCGGCGACTACTGGTACCAGGAGATCCCGAGACCGTCGGTGACCCCGAGGTCCCGCTTGTCGGTGCGCCCGAGGATGCGGTTCTTATGCTTCCGCCTCTCAAGCCTGGGTGGAGCCGACTGACGCAGGCGCTCGACCTGATGGGCGGTGCAGGACAGATGCGAGACGAGGTCGAGCTGGATCATCCGTTCCTCCTTGAGAAACTTCCTTCTCGGCAGGATATAGCTACCCGCGGCGCAGGGAGGTGATCTCGCCGGAGGTCACGGCCACGGTTCCGTCCGGGGTCGAGAGCTCCAAGGCGCCGTCCTCGAGGAGGCGCGTAGCGGTGCCGGTCAGGGTGCGGTCGTCGGAGAAGGTGATCGTCACCTCGCTCCCAACGACCGAGGAGCGTGACATCGCGTCGGAGACGATCGCCGCCGGATCGACCGGGTAGCGGGTCTCGAACGCGATGAGGATGGCGGCGAGGAGCTGCTCCCTCGTCGGCGGGAAGCGTACTCCCCTCTTCAGTAGCTCGATCTGGATAGACGTCGCCCGGTCCCTTAGGTCCTCAGGGAAGTCCTCTTCCTCGAGGGTCACGTTGACGCCCATCCCGGCGACCATCGCCTGGATCCGTCCGGCCCCCGAGCGGCTCTCGACCAGGATGCCGGCGACCTTCTTGCCGTCGATCTCGATGTCGTTCGGCCACTTGATCTTGCAATGAAGCCCCGTCAGGGACTCGATCGCTTCGGCCGCGGCCACGCCGAGCGCAGTGGTGATCAGCGTCGGATCGCCCTCGGGCCGGAGCACGATCGAGAACATCAGCGACGCCCCCGGCACCCCGAGCCACTCCCTCCCCCACCGCCCTCGCCCGGAGCGTTGATGGTCGGCGACGACCACGGTGCCTTCAATCGCGCTCAGCTCCGCCTTGTCGAGGGCATCGAGATTGGTGGAGCCGGTCTCGGCGACGGCGACCAGAGGCTCCCCGAAACGCCCGACACGGTGATCCTGGAACTCTTGGATGCTGAAGGAGCTCTCTTCCATCCGCGTAGGATAGGCGGCATGTTCAAACGAGTGCTCGTAGCCAACCGCGGGGAGATCGCCGTCCGGGTGATGCGCGCATGCCGGGACCTGGGCATCGAAACCGTGGCCGTGTACTCAGATCTCGACATCGATGCGGTGCACACGCGCTATGCGGACCAGGCCTTCAACGTGGGGCCGGCGCCGGCGGCGCAGTCCTATCTCGTGGTCGAGAACATCCTCGATGCCGCCAAGAGATCGGGGGCGGAGGCGGTCCATCCCGGGTACGGGTTCCTCGCCGAGAACGCCGCCTTCGCCCAAGCAGTGATCGACGCCGGTCTCACCTGGGTCGGTCCGGCTCCGACGGTCATCACTGGGATGGGCGACAAGATGGCCGCGCGTAAGGCGGCGCAGGAGGCGAACGTCCCGACGGTCCCGGGGACGAAGGACCCGGTCACCGAAGCCAAGGAGGTTCGTATCTTCGGCAAAGAACACGGTTTCCCGGTCGCCATCAAGGCGTCGGCTGGCGGAGGGGGCAAAGGATTCCGGGTCGTCGCCGACGAGTCCGAGATCGAGGACGCCCTCGCCGGAGCGGCTCGCGAGGCGGAGAACTATTTCTCGAACCCCGAGGTCTACATCGAGCGTTACCTCGAGCGTCCCCGGCACATCGAGATCCAGGTTCTCGGTGATGCGAACGGCAACGTGATCTCGTTCCCGGAGCGTGACTGTTCGCTACAACGGCGTCACCAGAAACTGGTCGAGGAATCACCGTCACCCGGGCTCAAGCCCGAGGTCCGCGCCAGGATCATGGACGCTGCCAAGCGTCTCGCCGCCAACATCGGCTACCAGAACGCCGGCACGTGTGAGTTCCTCCTCGACTCCGATCACGAATCGTTCTACTTCCTCGAGATGAACACCCGGCTCCAGGTCGAGCATCCGGTGACCGAGCTGGTCTCGGGCATCGATCTCGTGATCGCGCAGCTCCGCGTGGCGGCCGGGGAGGACATCGGTTTCACGCAGGACGACATCGCCCTGGGCGGGCACGCGATCGAGTGCCGCATCAACGCCGAGAACGCGGCCAAGAACTTCATGCCGACCCCCGGTCACATCGGCAGCTACCGAGAGCCGGCCGGGCCGGGCGTGCGGGTCGACTCCGGCGTCGAGCCCGACTACACGGTTCCTCAGGCGTACGACCCGATGATCGCCAAGCTAGTCACCCATGGAGCCGACCGCGAGGAGGCGCGTCGGAGGATGCTCCGGGCGCTGGCCGAGTACGAGATCGAAGGCATCAGCACCACGATCCCCTTCCACCGCCTCATGCTCGCCGACGAGCGCTTCGTCTCAGGCGACTACCACACCGGAACGGTCGAGAACGAGATGGACCTCTCTCCACTCAAGGAAACCCCCAAGCCGAAGCCCAAGCCCGGTGAACCTATGGTCGCCGACCGCGACTTCACGGTCGAGGTCTCAGGCAAGCGTTTCCGGGTGAAGGCCCGCGAGCAACTCGATGCACGCGTCAAGCGCAAGAAGCCCCGGCCCCCAAAGAAGTTGGGGTCGGCAATGGGCGGTTCGGGCGAGAACCTCACCGCTCCCATGCAGGGCACGATCGTCAAGGTGACGGTCAAGAAGGGCGATCAGGTCAAGGTCGGCGACACGATCTGCGTCCTCGAGGCGATGAAGATGGAGAATTCGATCCTGTCGCACGCCGACGGAACGGTCGAAGAGCTCAAGGTAGAGGCGGGAAACTCGGTCGAGACTGGTGCGATCCTCGCGATCATCAGATAGGTGGAGATCCAGCAACCTCTCGTGGCATCGGCGATCGCCGCCCGGCATCTGTACGAGAAGATGGGCTTCGTCCGGGCCCCCGACCGGGACTGGTATCCGAAACCCGACATCTTCCTCATGGGCTACGAATACCCGCTCCGCTAAAGAGCCAGCGGGGCCAGTCAGCCGGCGAGGAGCTGGCCTGCCTCACGCACCCGGGGAGTGATCCCGAGGGACAGCAGGATCGAACGCGCAGTAGCCGTGGCCGCGGTGACCACGGGCAGTCCCAGCTCGTCCTCGACCTGCTGCACGGCAGGCAGCGACGGCATCTGCACGCAGGCGGACAGCACCAGGGCGTCGACGCCGGTCAGGTCCAGCCTGCGCGCGTGGCCCAACAGGTCGGCCGGATCCAGGCGACCGACGGCGAGGTTGTCCGGCACCTCGAGGCTGATCCGGTCGGCGACCTCGACTCCGGCGTCCCCGATGTAGCCGGCCACCACGTCGGTGAGCGGCTTCAGGTAGGGGGTCAGGATCGCCGTCCGCCGCACGCCCATCGACGTCAGCGCGTCGATGAGTGCCCCGGCGCTGGAGACGACCGGTACGGCGGCGCCGTTGCCCGCGGTGACCGCGGCCAGCCGGTCCTCGGAGACGCAGTGGTACCCGCTGCCCATGGACATGATGGCCACCAGGCAGGCGTAGGCCAGCACGTCGCACCGGGCGTCCGAGAGCTCCAGCGCGCAGCGGTCGCTGTCGCCGTCCATCCGCGCCAGCTCTTCGCGGCTGACCTGCTGCATGCGCATGCGGCTGGAGTGGAAGGTGAAGGTGTCCTGACCGTGCTCCTGCTGTCGACGCAGCAACTCGGGGATCTCAGTCTCCATCGTGGTGTTCGAGCTGGGCACGATGAGCCCGATCCGGTGGCTGGTCGACATGGACGTTCTCCTCGGTCCCGCATGGCCTGTCGCCGGCGATGCCAGCATGAGCCCCTGTGCCGAATACTCTCACGCACGCGAGGCCGTATGTCCTCCGGTCACCGCCTCCTCAGGACGACTTTGCACTATTAGCCAGTTGCAAAAAGGTGCATTGTTCTGTTACAACGTCTTCCGTGTCCAACCTGGAGATGACGCCGCCACCAGGACCGCCAAGGTCCTGTCGCTTCCGACGCGTGCGGCGATCCTCGCCTGCGGACATGTGTGAGGTGGCGTCATAACTGGCTCGGGTTCTCGTGTGGTCATCATCGGTGGCGGCTCCGCCGGCATCACCGTCGCGTCTCGCCTGCTCGGCAAGGGGCAGCGGAACGTCACAGTCATCGATCCGGCGACGACCCACTACTACCAGCCGCTGTGGACCCTGGTGGCCGGGGGACGTGCGCCCATCGAGAAGAGCGCCCGGCCGCAGTCGAAGGTCATGCCGAAGGGCGTGCGGTGGGTCCAGCAGGCCGCCACCACTGTTGATCCGGAGGCGAGCCAGGTCGGCCTCGCAGACGGTTCAACCGTCGACTACGACTATCTCGTGGTCTGTCCCGGCATCCAGCTCGACTGGCACAAGATCCCCGGCTTGGTCGAGACGTTGGGCCGGGACGGCGTCGCCAGCAACTACGCATACGAATTCGTCCCCGCCACCTGGTCGTTCATTCGCGACCTCCGCTCAGGCACTGCCGTCTTCGGCATGCCCTCCGGACCGATCAAGTGTGCGGGCGCGCCACAGAAGATCGCCTACCTCGCAGCCGACTACTGGCGCGAGCAGGGCGTACTCGACAAGATCGACGTTCACCTCGTCCTGCCCACGCCCGGCATGTTCGCGGTCAAGCAGTTCGCCGACGTCCTGGAACAAGTGGTGCGCCGCTACGGCATCACCGTGCACTTCCGGAGCGAGGTCGTCGAGGTCAACCCGGCATCGCGCGAGGCCATCGTGCTGAGCAACGAGACCAACGACAAGACCCCCATTGCGTACGACGTGATGCACCTCGTGCCGCCCCAGTCAGCGCCCGACTGGATCAAGCGGAGCCCGCTCGCCAACGCGGCCGACCCCAACGGCTACGTCGAGGTCGACAAGCACACCATGCAGCACACCCGCTACCCCAACGTCTTCTCCCTCGGCGATGCTGGCTCGACGCCAAACTCGAAGACCGGTGCCGCGATCCGCAACCAAGCCCCAGTCGTCGTCGACAACCTGCTCGCAGTGATGCGCGGCGGCCAGCCCGCCAAGCAGTACGGCGGGTACTCGTCCTGCCCGCTGACCACTGCACGCAACAAGATGCTGCTAGCAGAGTTCGACTACACCATGCAGCCGACACCCACCATTCCTTGGATCAACACGATCAAGGAACGCACCGACATGTGGTACCTGAAGCGGTACGGCCTGCCGTTCCTGTACTGGAACCTCATGCTCAAGGGCAAGGCCTGACCGGAGCTCGGGGTGCCCTACTCGAGCGTAGGCAGGAACAGCTTCAAACCGGTCAGGACTACCGCACCCGGTACTCGGCTTCCGTGCGCCGCGAACATGTCCGAGACCGGCGTGATCGTGAGGTAGAGGGTTTGTCCATAGGGGACCTTGACCGCAACCCCCGGCAATTCGATGTTGAAATCGGACCCCATAGCGGGCAGCATCCGCCGCAGCGGCATCACGTTGTTCTGGATCACCTGAGCGTCTGCGGGGGTCGTACCCAGAGCGAGACCGAAGAAGACACGAGACTCCAGGACCACAGTGTCGACCACGCCCGTGAGCTTGGGGATCCCGGCGACGGTTAGCGGACCGGTCGCGACGGGAAGATTGATCGGCGCGCCTGCTCCCGTCGTGGTGGCTATGGAATCGAAGCCGGCCGCTTCCAGGCCCTCGTCAACCTCGAGCATCATTGTCGCCGTGCGGTCGAATCGGAGGCACTTGGCGCCGTCGACGTTGGTGAGGTTGTAGCGCGCAGGGAGCAGCGAGCTCGTGTTCTGGCCCGCGAACGCCCGCTTGAAGAAGTCGATACGCAGTTGCGTCCAATCGCCCGAGCACGCGTCGTCGCCGGCCGCGGTTCCCAGAGGGAACGCGTTCGGGAGCGCGTGACCGCCGTTGTAGCCAACGAAAAGGCTTCTTGCTCTCGCCTTGTTGGTGAGCGCGTCACGGAAGATGTGGAGGCCCTGGTTCAGGTTGAAGAGGTTGTCGGAGATCCCCTGCCGTTGAAGCACCGGGATATTCAGCTTGATCCCCTGATCGGCGAAGAACCGCGGCGCGTGCCGGACAAACTCCGAACTGAGATCGGGAACGCCTTCGGCCGGCTCACCGAGGACGGTGCCGTCGGGCCACTGGCCGGTGGCCGCACCCCAGGCGAATGCCTCCTGGATGTATTGCGGAAGCATCGCGGCCCCGGCGGCAAAGAGCGCCGAGGTCCAGACGGTGCGGGATACGCCCTGCGGGGCGAGGCTCTCGTTGAGGTCGTACCAGGTGATCTCGGGGGCCAGCGCGTCGAACCGCGTGTGGCCCTCCTCTGCTATCTCGTCGAGCGCGGACATCGTCTGGTAAGCGCCGCCGTAGCTGCCGCCGATCGCCCCGAGAACGGGATCTCCGGCGACCTCACGCCCCCTGAAGTCCAGGTTTTTGGCCACCCAACGAAGGCTCGCAACGTAGTCGATCACGCCCCCGATGTCTTCAGCCTCGAGGTCGGGGTCCTGGACGTTGGCTTGTCCGCCGCTGGCTCCGTGGCCCCGTTGATCGATGCTGACGACGCCGAATCCGGCATCGAGAAACGCCTCGATCTCACCACCGATCGTCGTGGTCCGGCTTCCGGCCCATCCGTGACTGTGGAGGATGACGGGGACCGGGGCCGACGTGGACGCCGAGGCCGGGCGGAAAACGGTGATCGCGATCTCGGTGCCGTCGGCGCTGCTAGTCACGACGACGTCCTGTGCCGTGTGTTCCCCAGCCGCCATGGCGGTGGCCGGGACGACGAGAGCCGCACCAACGGCAAGGGCGGCGATCAGAGCCAAGGGTTTTCTCACTGGGTCCTCCAGAGCTGGATTCGGGTCTAAGGGCTGGTTCGACGGAACAACCCAAATTCCTCCCTCGGAGACAGCGGCCCCCTGTGAGATAGTCCGGCTGTGTCCTCACCGATCATCACGTCGACCCAGGCGCGTCGCATCTCGATCGACGCACAAGGGCTCGCCGCGGCACGGCGCGAGACCGATGTCTTGGGGGTTGCCCGGCGCCTCCGGTGCATCCAGATGGACCCGATCAATGCCGTCGCCCGGACCCAATTGCTCGTTCTGTTCAGTCGCCTCGGAGCGTTCGATCCTCTGGAGCTCGACCGCCTCTTGTTCGAGGACCGTTCGATGTTCAGCTACTGGGCTCACGCCGCGTCGTTCGTACTCACCGAGGATTACCCCATCCACGCTTACCGGATGAAGAGGTGGCCGGGCACCGGGAAGTGGGCAGACGAGGTGCGGGCATGGATGGACGAGTGCACGGATTTCCAGAGATACGTCCTCCGCGAGCTCAAGAAGGGTCCGATGCGAGCTAAGGATCTCGAAGACCGATCGGTCCGAAGCTGGCAGTCGAGTGGATGGACCGATCGTCAGAACGTCTCTCGCATGCTCGACTTCATGTGGGGCCAGGGCAAGATCATGATCGCGGGTCGCAAGGGACTGGAGCGGATCTGGACACGTTCGGATCTCTGGTTCGCCCCGGAGGTAAGGGCTAGGCGCATGCCCGAACGGGTGCTCGTCGAGCAAGCAACGATCCACTCGCTCCGCGCGCTCGGCGTCGCGACCCGCAAGCAGATCTCTCAGCACTTCACCCGGGGTCTCTATCCGGGAATCGCTCGGGTTCTGACATCGCTGATCGACAAGGGCGTCGTGGTCGAAGTCGAGATCAAGGATCTGCCGGGCACCTGGTACATGCTCACCGAAGCTCTCGGCCTCATCGACGACACGGCGAAAGGCTGGCGTGGCCGGACGACCTTGCTGTCTCCCTTCGACAACCTCATTTGCGATCGCGACCGCACCAACGTGTTGTTCGACTTCGACTTCCGCATCGAGATCTACGTCCCCAAGAGCAAGCGGAAACACGGCTACTACGTGCTGCCCATCATCGACGGGGACACGCTGGTCGGCCGGATCGATCCCACCATGGATCGCAAGACCGGGACGTTTACGGTGAACAATCTCTATGTCGAACTGGTCGCTGAGGGCCAACTCCCTGCGGCGCGGCGTGCACGCTCTGCGATCGAAGCACTCGCATCGTGGTTGGGCGCCACCGACATCGCCTACGGCAACATCGCCGAGAGCTGGCGTCCTGCGTTCAAGGGTTAGCCGCCTCTATCCTGTAGCGATGAACGACCCGATCGAGATCAGGATGGCCGCGGACGGCGTCGACTGGACGGTCTTAAAGAAGGACCTCGCCGATGACGACTTCGACAACGGCCGGACCCCGGAACAGCTCGAGGCTTCGTTCGCCAACTCGTTCGCGGTCGCGTTTGCGTGGGCGGGTGATCGCTGCATCGGAACCGCGCGGCTCCTCTCGGACCAGGTATGTAACGCGTACCTGATCGACGTGTGGACGGCAAGCTCCCATCGCCGGCGCGGAATCGCCTATCGCATGATCGAGCACCTCCTCGAGTGCGTGCCCGGCCAGCACGTCGCGCTGTTCACAGAACATGCCCCCGAGCTCTACAGCTCTCTCGGCTTCAAGGAGGAGCGGATCGGTATGTCCCGGGTCGCCGGCGAGTGGCTCAAGGGCGGATAGTGGGGTCCGGCCCTCAGATCGCCCACTCCCCCAGCCACCACTCGACGTGGGGCATACCACTCGCGCGGGCGGAGCGGAAGAGGGGGCCCGGGTCGTAAGGAAGCCGGTGCAGATCCACGCCTCTTAGTTCCCCGTCGCCGACCTCGACGGTCGCGTACTCGGCGACGGGAACGAAGCGCACATCGCCGGAGATCCGGTCGTAGGACATCCCGACGCTTCCGGGGTTGACGTAGAACCGATCGCCGAAACGCCTGAAGGTCTGGAAGTGCGTGTGCCCACCGCAATTGACGACTGCGTCGCCACCGACGGCCCGCGCGAGATCGTCCTCCGAGGCATCCGGCGCGATCACCTCGTCGAAAGAGACGGGTGATCCATGGAAGCCCAGAAGGGCGCCGTCCGCGAGGGACACCGTCGGCGCATAACCACGGACGTGGGCCCGGTGCGAGTCATCCAACCGCCCGGCGCACCAGGAGTCGATGTCGTAGATGCGTGACATGAACTCGTCATCCGTGACCGGTATCTCGAAACCGAGAAGGATGTCGTCGGCGTTCCCCATCACCACCGGACACCCGAGGGCGACCACTCGTTCCAGGGCCTCGAGGGGCTGCGGTCCGGTCGCGGCAACGTCACCGAGGCACACGAAGGAGTCCACGTCTCGACGCGACGCATCCTCCAGGACGGCGTCGAGCGCGCAGCTGTTCCCGTGGATGTCGGAAAAGACGGCGATCTTCATTGGAGGCGCTAGGTCGCCTCGTCCACCCTCAACCCGTGCCGCTCTCGTCGCATGCTCTCGGTGCCGATGACCCAGCGGCCGTCGGGGGCCATGTAGAGGACCTCGATGTTGTCGCCCTTGCTCGAGTATTCATTGAAGAGATCGACCAGGACGCCGCGGTGAGCCTCGATCTCGCGCAGAGCGACCTCGTGCTCACCCGTGACCTCGATGTGGGCTGCTTCGAACGCCTTGCGCCCGGCCTCCGCATGATCGGTAAGGACGTGGATGTAGGCCCACCTCTCACCCGGGCGATTGTCGGCCGAAGCCGCCAGCACTTCGACGCCGGCAGCGAGCAACACTTGAAGGGCGCCGACCAAGGCCCCCGGCCGGTTCGGGACGTTGACTCGAAGATCGACGCTCAACCTGCACCTCCCTGTTCGCTCGGTCGTCTCATGATGAGGTTCTCGAGGGCCTGCGGCAAGGCCGCACCGTCACGAAAGGTTGTAGAGGAGGAAGTCGACGATCTCATCGGCCGCCTGTGAGGCAGCATCGAGGCACAGGAACGGACAATCCACCCGCACCTCGGCGCCCCAGGCGACCAGCGCGTCGAGCCGCGCTCCGTCCGCGACCGAGGCGGCGAGCTGAGCCCCCGAGCCCAATCCGACGATCCCCACCCGTGGGTGCCAGTTGGCGGTGAGGTGAGCCGCAGCCTCGCCGATCCGTCGCCGGGCGCGGGCATCGTCAAGCTCGGCCGCAAGGGCGCCGGCCTCCTCGTCCGACTCGGCCACCCGGCCGTCATACAGATCGGGGGCCAGCACCGTGAAGCCTTCGAGGTTCAGCTGATCGCAGAACGAGACAACCCCATCGTGAAGCCCGAAGGCATCGTGAACCACGACAACGCCCGGTCCTACCCGGTCGGAATAGGACATGTATCCGGTCCCTCGGGCCGCGCCACCACCGAACTCGACGGTCGATCCGTAGCGTCGCTCGACTCGCTCCTGTTCGTTACGCCACTGAAGCGTCACACCCATGGATACTTCACCGCCTACACATCTCCAGGTAGAGCGCGTCTGTAACTCAGAGCACCTTCTCCTTGACCCATTTCACGAGCGTGGCAAAGAAGTCGTTCGTGTGACCGCCTTCGTCGGCGGCGAACAGCGGATCGACGTGGCCGTAAGGATCGCCCGACGGCTCGGAACAATGCTCGGCCGATCGATCGACGTACCTGAAGCTGGCAACGCTGGTCGCTTGATCCCTGTACCAGTCGTAGCTCGCCCGGCAGAACGAGGCGATGAACCCGTAGACCGGAACCTTCACCGCCGCGGTGTCGAACTCCCTCAGCCCGTATGCCGATTCCGCCGTTGTCGTCTCTTCGTCGTGGGTGTACTCCGCGGTGGTATCGAGGTTCGAGGCGAGGTCGATATCGGCGTTCAAGACCGTCGAGAAATACCACTCGACCCCGTTGGTCTCGGTCGAGTCGAACATCGAATGGGCCCATGTATCCGTGGACGAGATCTCCTGTGGCCCCTCCAGTGCCTCGTCGTCGAAGTCGAGCCACCCGACGAGGTCCCTCGTCTCGTTGGGGCTGGAGCACTTCCTCGTTCCCCCCAATGGTCCCGGAAGAGGAGGGGTGACGTCTCCCTGGTGCAGTTCGAAGGTAAGCGAGAACCCGTACTGATCGTCGGTCAGCCCGGCGAACGCGGCGCGGTTGGTGGGACAGGTGTCCTCGAACGGCCACTTCAGAGGAGGCACCAGGCTTGTCCAGATGAACGACTCCGCCTCCGGCTCCTGGATCGCAGCGAGGGCTCCGATCTCGGCAAGGAAGCCGAGGATTGGCCCCCCGGCGAGGTCGTCCCAGTAAAACTGCCCGGCCTCGATCATCGCTCGCGTGTCGAACGACTGCGGCACCATCTCGTCAGCCCAACCGGGCCCGTTGACCGCGCCGTCGATCAGGCCCATCCCATCTATCGTCTTCCAGCCCGCCGAACTCGCCTTCTTGCCGAACCGCCAACCGGCGTAGAGCTGCGTGGTCATCCCGCCGAGCGAGTGTCCGCCGAGGACGACCTTGGCCATCGGATAGCGACGATGCGCCCTCTCGATCACCGCGCGGATGTCCTTCAACTCGGTCTCGAGGCCCCACTGGGCCATCCCGACGTCCGCGGCTTCCGCCTGGGACAGTGAGTGCTCGTTCTGGGTCCCATCCCACTTGTCTGGATCGGTCTCCTCCGAAGCCTCGGGGCATTCGGCCTGGAGCGACGCGGCGCCGCTGAGGTAGTAGAGGGCCATGATCTGCGTCGCGCCGTAGCCCTTGGCCTGGGCGTAGTCCATGCCGCAGCGGTTCTCGAGGAGGTTGTTGCGTCGCTCGACCACCCACACCTGCATGCGGTGGAATCTCTCGACCAAACGTTCGCCGGCGTAGGTGAAGTTCTCCGAGCTTCCGAAGAACCCGGGAACCAGAACCATCACGACCTTGGGAGCGGACGGTTGCTTCCCGCCGTACCAGTGCCTCGTTACCGGCATCACGTCGAGCCCGTATTCATCGGGAGTCGACTTCACGTTGTGGCCCTTCAGGATCTCGTACCTCGTGTGATGAGCCGCCTTCGCCTTCAGGGTCGACGCCCAGGAATGAGGAGCAGAGAGCGCTAGGAGAAGAACGCAGAGGACGATGGGGAGCGCTCGCTTCGATGGCATCCGCCGAACGTAACCGAGACTAGTCACGCATGGCCATGGCCCGACATGGCCAATCGGGCCTGGTCCGGCAGTCCGGTGAGCCGGATATCAGTGACTGAGTGACTTCTCCGTCGAGCGCAGACGCTGACCAACTTCCTCGAGCATCTTGAGTGCCAGCGTCGGGTGGGCTTTGAGCACGGACCTGAAGGACCACATTGGCAGCGACAGCGTCATCACGTCGGTCTCGGCTATGACGGTTGCGGATCTCGGCCCCCCATCGAGCAGGGCGATCTCGCCGAAGAAGGCGCCGGGGCCGAGCCTGCGCTTCGTTCGGCCGTTCACCTGGACCTTCGTCTCACCCTCGATCACCAAGTGGAAGCCGGCCCCCAGCTGGCCCTCGGTGCAGATGACCTTGCCGGCCGGGAAGTGCACCTCCTTCATGGACTGGCCGATGCTGGAGAGCTCGCGATCGGAGCAGCCCGCGAATAGAGGAACGTTCCGGAGCATCTTCAGGTGCTCAGATCTCTTCTTCGCCACATCCCCTCCAAGTGTCTCGACGTGAGTTGCATTCTGACGCGAATCAGCCCTGGGCGGAAGGGGCCGCCCTACATCCCCAGGGAACAGAGCTGTGTCTCCAGCTATCCGTGTCATGGACAAGACATGCGGAGTGTCGGCCGCTCGACTGAGCCGCGAGGCCTCTTGTAGGAACCTGACTAAGACAGCAACTGGGGCAACACGAACGGGAGGTGACAGGGATGTACAGCACTCTGAGCGGTGACATCGCCAAGCTCCACCAGCACGAGATCCTCAGCGAGGCAAGCAAGCGCCACGAATTCCACCGGGTGGCCTCGCAGAAAAAGGTCGATCGGAGAATGAGCAGAACGCACGTCTTCGTCTACAAGCGAGCACTCGCCACCGTTGCTTTGTCGGCATTGTTCTTCTCGCTGCTCTCGGGGCTCGCCCTGGCCAAGCCGGCGGGTCCGGGACCCATCTCCGACGGGTCGGCACCGGTGGTTCTCGCTCCTACTCACAAGACGGTCGAAACCGTCGCGGCCGGACAGGGGTTCTGGGCGATTCTTGCAGTGACTCTCGCCGCCTGCGGCCTATACACGTTGGCTGTCGTGCAGAAGAGGCGACGCCTCTCCATGAGCTAAGACACGAATGGGGAACCCTCGGGTTGGGGCCGATCGAACCAAGATCGGCCCTTTACTGTTGTACGCAGCGACTCAGACCACTAACCTGCAGACTGCACCTAGTCAGGGGGCTGGATGGATATCGACGGCTTGACCGGGATCCTCAAACGATCGCAACTCTTCAGAGAGCTCGATGAACCCACCCTGGCGAAGCTCGCAGAGCGCGCCGTCGAGCGTAGCTACCGCCGAGGCGAGCGCATCTTCCACCAGGGTGACCCAGGCGATTCCACCTACGTCGTCGTCGAAGGCCTCATCAAAGTGGTGGTCGTTTCGGAGCATGGGGACGAGTTGGTGCTCGTCACGTTGAGGGAAGGCGACACGTTCGGAGAGCTTGCCTTAATTGACGGCCGCCCTCGATCGGCGACGGCGGAAGCGACCGAGGGCACGAAGGTCCTGATGGTCACTCGAGTGACCATGCTCGAACTGTTTGCGGACCAACCTTCGTTGATGGATTCGATGTTGCGCTCCCTCGGGTCCGTGATCCGAAGATTGACCGAGCAAGCGTCTGATCTGGTGTTCCTCGATCTCCACGGCCGCGTTGCGAAGCTCCTGGTGGGGATGGCCGAGGAGCGTGGCACCGACTCACCCGATGGTCTGATTCTGGATCTGCACCTCACACAAGCGGATCTGGCCTCCATGGTCGGAGGCTCACGGCAGAGCGTGAACCAGATCCTGCGCAGCTTCGAGGGGCGTGAGTATCTGGGAATGATAGGGCGAACGATCGTCATAAGAGACCTGGATCGGCTCCGTAAGCGAGCCGTGACGTAAGGCCGAAACCCGACACCCGAATGGTCGGCTACCTGACAGCCAGAAAGCCCCCTTCACAGGACGATGAAGCCGTGGAATCATTGTTGGTTGCGGGCAAGACCCGCCTAGGCTGAAAGGGGGGAATCACATGTCCGAGCATGACGACCAGTCCGAAAAGCTTCCCAAGAAGGTCGACGACGAAGACGTCGAAGGTCACAAGATGGGCAAGAAGGTCGACGATGAAGACGTCGAAGGTCACAAGAAGGTCGACGACGAAGACGTCGAAGGTCACAAGATGGGCAAGAAGTAGCACCGCCTGGTCATGCATCAAGAAAGGGGGTCCCTCGGGGCCCCCTTCCTATGACTATGAGTTTTCCGCCGTCGCGCTAAGGATGGTCTTCATCTGGATCGGCATCGTCGAGCCTTTCTTTCGATCGAACCTCTAGAGAAGGGTGGGTCCGCGCCAAACGACCGATCATCGCGTCGATAATCGTGCCGGAGACGGTGGGCTCCTGATTCACGATATCGGTCAGAACGGTTCCTGGGATGCGGTAGAGGGTTGTCTCCGTGGTGGCGGTCACCGTCGCCGTTCTCGGGATCTGCTCCAGCACACCGATCTCGCCGAAATGATCGCCGGGACCTAACTCATTAACTCTGCGAGCCTCGCCAGATTCTCCTCTCGAAACGACATCCAGCGTCCCTTCCACAACGATGAAGATGTCATCGGCTTCGTCTCCTTCCCCGACTACTGCTGAGCCGGGGGCCACCTTTTCGACTGTCGCTGTGGCCGCTACTGCCTCGAGTGTCTGGCGCGTCGCACCCTCGAAGAGGGTCGAACGTTCCAAGAGCTCAACAACGGGCCGCAACTTGTCCACGGTCTCTTGCGCCCTTTTCGTGATAGCGATCAGCCGAGGAGCTGATAGCAACGTCGCGACAGGAAGAAGTGCACCGATCACGAGCAGGGTCTCGTTGAGTCCCAAGGAGCTCACCATTATGGGCGCGATCAAGGAGCCGAGCAGCATGGCCGAGACCGCGACAGAATCGATGATGCCGAACACTCGTGCCTGCACTCCGCTAGGCACGGATCGTTGCAACAGGGTCATGGCAATCACGTCGAGAGCGATGGTGCCGGCACCGTTGATCGCCATCGCGACAAGCCCTATCGCGGGTGACGCCGTCAAGGCCATGATTGCGAACGGCGTTGCGGTTGCAACCACAGCGGCTAGGAGCATCAAGTCGCTCCGCGGATTCTCGGCAAGACGACTGGCGAGTCCCGCCGCCGCGATCCCTCCGACCCCCACGGCAGCGTTGAACCACCCGATGCCTGCGGTCCCCAGTCCGAACTTGCCTTCCGCCAAGAGAACGATCACGACCAGCTCGAAACCGTAGAGAAGGCCTGCGATGAAAACGAACATCAACAGGACGACGATCACCGACGATGCCGTCGCCGCTCGTATCCCCTCTGTCAGGCGACCAAAAAGTCGTTGAGAGTCGCCGACTGTCCCCTCACCGGTTCGTGCTGAGATCGCGGCAGCGGTAGTTGCAGAGCCTAAGAACGTGGCGGCATTGATCACGAAAGCGATCGTTGGGGAACCGATCACCAGAAGCAGTGCTCCGATCGAGGGACCCAACACGATCGAGACGTTTTCGACGGTGCCCATAAGAGCATTCGCCCGCGCCAAACGTTTTTCGTCAACGATGACCGGGACCAGCGAACTGACTGCAGGCCCGTAGGGGGTTCCCACACTCGTCGCGGCGCAGACGAGGAGCAATATGACGAGGATCGGTGCCTCGAGTGCGACGCATATCGCGATCGCGAGCATCAAGGCAGCACGAAGGAGATCGCAGACGATCATGACCTTTCGCTTGTCGTAGCGATCGGAGACCGTCCCCGCAAGGGGGCCGAGCAGAACGTACGGAAGGAGACGCAGGATGCTGGCTGCTCCAACCCAGGCAGCGGAGTCCGTCCGCTCGTAGACGACGACAACGAGCGCGATGTTGTACAGCCAATCGCCCGCGGTCGAAACCGCGAGTCCGCTGACGAGCAAGCGATAGTCGCGGAAACGAAGGGGACTTTCGCCTACTGATCCCCGAGTCATCGCTACATCGTCCCTGAGCGGGGCGGACCCAACAAGGCCTTCTGCCTGCTCGTCTTGTCGACTATCTGACAAACAGATGCTTGGTTCCGTAGAAAGGATCGTGGCCGTGGATATCCTGCCTGCATGATCCCCGACGACGTGGTCCGGAAGGTGCTCGCCGAAGCGCTCGGTCGTGGGGGCGATTGGTCCGAGTTATTCGTCGAGGACCGGAGCTCGACCGTTCTCCAACTCGAAGACTCGAAGGTCGAAGGTGTTTCTTCTGGGCACGATCGGGGGGCCGGCGTGAGGGTGGTGACGGGCGAGCGAGCGTCTTACGCCTACACGAACCTGCTGACCGAGGCGGCGCTGCTCGAGACTGCACGGGCCGCTCGTGCAGGTCTCGATGCCGAGGCGGGAACGGTCACCGATCTCCGAGAAGTGAACGGCTCAGTTCACTCCGTTCGGGTTCGCCCGGAGACGGTGGATACAGCCGACAAGGTAGATGCGTTGCACGCTGCGAACGACGCTGCCCGGAGTTTCGGACAAGAGATCCGGCAGGTGGCATGCACTTACATGGAGGTACGCCAGCAGCTCCTGATCGCTAACTCCTTGGGCACCTCGGCCAGAGACGACCGGACGCGAGTGCGCCTCGCTTGCAAGGTCGTGGCAACGCGCGGCGATGTCATCTCGACCGGATTCTCAGCACCGGGTCACACTGGAGGCTTCGAGTTGCTTGAACTTTTCCCCGCGGCAGAGATCGGATCGAAGGCCGGGGAAAAGGCGATCAAGATGCTCGGCGCGAGGCCCTCACCTGCAGGAGAGTTCCCCGTTGTGCTGGGCTCAGGACACGGGGGTGTCTTGATCCATGAGGCGTGCGGCCATGGATTGGAAGCAGACACTCTTGCGAAGGATGCGAGCGTCTACGCGGGCCGGCAGGGTGAGCGTTTCGGCTCCGAGATCGTAACCATCGTCGACGACGGATCTGCTCCGGGGAGGTTTGGATCCTTCGGCGTAGATGACGAAGGGACTCCGGCTCAACGCACGGTGCTGTTCGACCAGGGTGTGCTCGTGGGTCACATCAGTGACAGGAGGTCGGCGACTCGATTGGGGGCCACACCGACCGGCAACGGCCGACGCCAGAACTACACGGACCTTCCCATCGTGCGCATGACGAACACCTATCTGTTACCAGGCCCGGATGATGCTTCCGAGATCGTGCGATCGGTTTCGAACGGTGTTTTCGCGGCTTCATTCGCCGGAGGAGAAGTGAATCCCGCTACCGGTAACTTCGTGTTCGGTATGAATGAGGCCTACATGATCATCGACGGTGAACTCGCTTATCCGATCCGAGGAGCGACCCTGAGCGGCAACGGGCCGGATGTTCTTGCTCGGATCGAGGCGGTGGCGGCCGACTTCGGTCACAAAGAGGCCGTCTGCGGGAAAGACGGGCAGAGCGCGCCGGTTACTCACGGGGTTCCGACCGTGTTGCTGAGCCACATGACGGTCGGAGGTACGGAGGCGTGAGCCTGTTGGACGTGGCGCATACTCTGGTCGAGCGTGCCGATGGGTCCGAGGAGCTCGAGGCGTTCCTCACGCACTCCAAGGCGTTCGAGGTGCGCGTCTTCGCGGGTCAAGTGGATTCACTTTCTTCTGCCGAACCGCATGGAGCCGGTGTGCGGATCGTGGATGGGGGCCGGGTCGGCTATTCGTTCACGACGGATCTGACAGAGCCGGGTCTGGATGCGGTGGTCGAGCGGGCACGAACTAACGCACGGTTCGCCTCTCCTGACGAGGCCGTTGGGCTTGCCTCCACCTGGAAGACGCCGCCACCGGAGGTCCCAGGTCTGTTCGATCCGAGCTTTGCGTCGGTGACGTCCGATGAACGGGTTGCCTTCGCCCTGGAGTTGGACAGAGCGACGCGTGGGGCCGACCCTCGCGTCACGAATGTGGAGGACTCGGTCTACTCCGATTCCTTCTCGGAGATCGTGATCGCGACGACGGCCGGCATTCAAGGCGCATACACATCATCGAATGCATGGTGCTACTCGCTCGCGATCGCAACGTCGGGTGATGACACGGAGGTCGGCTTCGAGTTCGGGCTCGGTCGGAGTTTGCGTGAACTTGACGCGGTTGAGATCGGGGAACGCTCGGCAACCCGTGCGGTCTCCCTGCTCGGAGCGACGAAGATCGCTTCGGGCAAGATGCCGGTGATCCTCGAGCCCTATACCGCAGGACAGTTCCTGGGGGTGATCGCGGGCGTGCTGACCGGCGAGGCGGTGCAGAAGGGACGGTCGCTGTTTGCGGGACGTCTGGGAGAAGCCGTTGCGTCAGACAAGTTGACCTTGATCGATGACGGGCGTGCCTCGGGCGCCCCGGGCTCGGCTCCCTGGGACGCCGAGGGCGTCCCAACGGGCCTCACCGAGGTGATCCGAGATGGCGTGCTCGTTTCTTACCTCTACGACCTGACCTCAGCGCGACGCGAGGGCCGTGACTCGACGGGCAACGCAGCGCGTTCGGGTTTCAAATCGGGGCCGCATCCGGCTCCAACGAATCTCGCCTTTCAGACGACCGGAGAGAGTAGGGAACAGGTGCTGCGGAACGGGGGCCGGGCTTTTCTTGTTACGGACTTCCACGGTGTGCATTCGGGTGCCAATCCGATATCGGGTGACTTCTCGGTTGGAGCCACGGGGATGCTCATCGAGAGCGGGGACGTCGTGCATCCGGTGAAAGAGGTAGCCATTGCGGCCCCCATGCTCGAGATCCTCTCCGGTATAACGGCGGTCGCAGACGACCGCCGCTGGCTACCGTTCGGAGGATCTCTCGGGGGGGCAACAACCCTGATCTCCGAGATGACCATAGCCGGCGCCTAAGGAAGATGGTGGGGCAGTCGCTTGGCGACAGCGAGCAGGGCTGTCCCCGGCAGCCCGTTCGACCTAGAGTTGTCTGATGCTGGTTTGCGGGAGTTGTGGCGAACAGAACCCTGACAAGGGCCGGTTCTGTTCGAGCTGCGGATCTCCCCTGGAGGCGCCGCCCGAGAAGCGGGAGGTTCGGAAAACCGTATCTCTTGTCTTTACGGATCTCGCAGGCTCGACCGCGATGGCTGAGAAACTCGACCCCGAGACCGTCCGAAGGGTGATGTCTCGGTACTTCACGCTCATGTCATCGATCCTCGAGCGCCACGGGGGGGTGGTCGAGAAATACATCGGCGACGCGGTGTTGGCGGTCTTCGG
>JBKJZQ010000149.1:0-2215 GCA_046715095.1 Actinomycetota bacterium
CGTCTAGACGATCCCTATCTCCGTCTTAGGGATACGTCTAGACGATCCCTATCTCCGTCTTAGGGATACGTCTAGACGATCCCTATTCTGAGGTTTCGGGCCTTGGTCTGGCCGTCCTCGTCGACAAGGTCGAACGTCACCCTCTGGCCGGGCCTGAGGAAGCGGAACATCGATCCGTCGAGGGCGCTCTCATCGAGCTCCCAGGCCGTCTCCCCGTCATCGGCCAGGAGCGAGCCCGTCTTCGTCAGAGAGTCGTAGGTGCGGACGGTCGCCTGCGGCATGGTTCTTCCCTCTCGGTCGTGATCTTCAGAGCTCGAGGATAACCGAGCCCAAAACGACTTTAAGGTGCCAACGCCGCCAGCCCGCCGCACGGAAAACACCTCAAAGGTGGTTTGGGTTAATCGGACTTGGGCCAGAGGGGGCCGCGGACGGCCAGGAAACCGGCCACTCCGAACAGGAACAGGGCGAAGAGATCCCAGGCCTGGCCCGAGGTGAAGTTCCCCTCGAGCCCAGGCTTGAGGGCGTTGACGGCGTAGGTCGATGGGAGGATCGCCCGGACCGGGCCGAGCCAGCCGGGAACCTTGTCCGCGGGGAGGATCCCCAGGAACAGCACCGCCATCATCGCGAGGTTCGAGTACATCCCGGCGAGTTGCTCATTGCGCGCACCGAATCCGATCGCTACCCCGATGCCGGCAAGCGCCAGAGAGCCCAGTGCCCACACCGGGATCGCGGTCCACAGCGCGGCGAGCGAAAGGTCGAACAGCTCCGATCCCAGCACCAGAACCACGACCGTACCGGGGAGCGAGAACACCGCGAAGGACAGCAGCACGCTCGTGACGACCGCGGTCCTCGTAACCGGAAGCGTCTGGTAGTAGTCGAGGGCCCCGTTCTCCTTCAGGGCCGAGACCCGTTGGGCGAGCATCACGATCGCGGTCATAGCGATCGCAAGCACCGCGGATCCGGCGACGATCTGCTCACCGAACTCGGCGACCTGAGACTCATTCATTATCGCTCGCATCAGAACCGCGATACCGAGCGGCATGACCGAGGACACGATCAGGTAGGGACGCCACGACGTCCGGAGGCTCGCCATCTGGATCCACATCAGGATCGAGAAACGGCCCGCGCGCGTCGTCGTTGCCCCCGGGGCGCTCATGCACCCACGTCCTCGAGGCCGTCCGGGACGGGCTCGTCCTCCTCGAAGACGTGACCCCTGAGCTCGAGATAGACGTCTTCGAGGCCGGGGGTCACGAGGCGGACGTCTTCCAGTTGTCCCGGCTCGGTCCCCGCCATGACCTTCTCGAGGGTTCGGAGCGCGAGGTCCGCCGGGACCCAGGCCGAAACGTGTCGACCCCTCACCCGCGTGTCCCCTCCCATCTCCGCGGCGAGGCGCCGCACGTCGAGAGCGACGCCCTCGGCGACCACGAGCTCGATACGGGTTCGGCGCGAGAGATCGGCCTTGAGCTCGGCAGGCGTCCCGCTTGCCACGACCTTGCCTCGATCGATGATCGCGACCCGGCCGAGCGCGTGTTCGGCTTCGGCGACGTCGTGCGTGACGAGGATGACCGCAGCTCCTTGACGGCAGCGGTCGCCGATCACCTCCCAGATCTTGCGCCGGAGAGACGGGTCGATGTCGGCCGTGGGCTCATCGAGGATCAGCACGGGAAGTCTGCCGGCGAGGGTCATCCCAATGTGAGTCAGCCGCTTCTGGCCCCCGGACAGCTTGCGCATCTGACGATCGACGATGCTCCCGAGCTGGAGGACATCGATCAGCTCATCGGCCTCGGTCTTGGCGGTCGCCTTGCCGAGTCCCCTCAGCATCCCGGTCCAGCGGAGGGCTTCGTTCACCTTCAACTCGCCGAGGGGAAGAACCGACTGAGGCAGGTAAGCAACGGTGCGGCCCACGCGCATCTCCGCGCCGGCTCCCGCGACGATGGGCTCGCCGAAGAGACGCACCTCACCCGAGGTGGGAGCCACCAGACCGACGAGTTGTTTCACAACCGTTGACTTGCCGGCCCCGTTCGGTCCCAGAAGACCGAAAGTCTCGCCCGGCTCGACGGTGAACGTTATGCCGTCGTTGGCGAGCACCGTCGGCTCCTTGTAGACCTTGCGGAGGTTGCGCACCTCGTAAGCCGGGGCATTGTGCATCACGTGTCCCCGTCCGCGTGATGGCCGAAGCCCAGCCGTTCGAGGGCGTGCGAGCGCCGTTGCCAGT
>JBKJZQ010000150.1:0-4853 GCA_046715095.1 Actinomycetota bacterium
CCGCTACATCGCCGACCGCTTCCTGCCCGACAAGGCGATCGACCTGATCGATGAGGCCGGGTCCAGGTTGCGCATCCGCAGGATGTCGGCACCGCCCGACCACCGCGAGCTCGAGGACAAGATCGCCGACGTCTGCCGCAAGAAGGAAGAGGCGATCGAGCAGCAGGACTTCGAAAGGGCCGCATCGTTCCGCGATGAGGAGAAGACCCTCATGGAGGAACGCTCGCTCAAGGAGTCCGAATGGAAGACCGAGCAGGGCGACGCATTTGCCACGGTCGATGAGGAGCAGATAGCCGAGGTCCTGTCATCGTGGACCGGCATCCCCGTTACCTCGCTGACCGAGGAGGAGACGGCCAAGTTGCTGCGCATGGAGGATGAACTTCACAAGCGGATCGTTGGTCAGCACGATGCCATCTCCGCGGTGTCCCGTTCGATCCGCAGGACGCGTGCGGGCCTCAAGGACCCCAAGCGCCCCGCCGGTTCGTTCATCTTCCTCGGCCCATCGGGTGTCGGTAAGAGCGAAACCGCGAAGGCTCTCGCCGAGTTCATGTTCGGTGATGAGGACGCGCTGATCATGCTCGACATGTCCGAGTACATGGAGAAGCACACGGTTAGCCGTCTGGTCGGCTCGCCTCCGGGCTACGTCGGCTACGAAGAGGGCGGCCAGCTGACCGAGGCCGTCAGGCGTCGTCCGTATTCGGTCGTGCTGCTGGACGAGATCGAGAAGGCGCACCCGGACGTGTTCAACACGCTGCTGCAGATCCTCGAGGATGGTCGTCTGACCGATGCTCAGGGCAAGGCGGTCGACTTCAAGAACACGGTCATCATCATGACCTCGAACCTCGGTACCAGGGACATCCGTAAGCCGCAGATGGGCTTCGGGACCCAGGACAACGACGTCAGCTACGAGAAGATGAAGGACAAGGTGAACGACGAGCTCAAGAAGAGCTTCCGTCCCGAGTTCCTCAACCGTATCGACGAGGTCATCGTCTTCCACGAGCTCAGTCGACCCGAGGTCCACTCGATCGTCGATCTGCTCATCAAGCGGGTCGTCGAGCACCTCAAGAGCCAGGACGTCGAACTCGAGCTCACCGAGTCGGCGAAGGACAAGCTCGTGTCTACCGGGTACGACCCGTCACTCGGTGCTCGTCCGCTCAGGCGAGCTATCCAGCGACTGATCGAGGATCCGCTGTCTGAGAAGATCCTGTGGAAGGAATTCGAGGCCGGTGACACGATCGTCGTCGACACCGAGGGCGAGGGGGACGACGCGGAGATCGTGTTCCGCAAGGCGGAGCGGTCTCCCGACATCATCCCGGTCGAGCTGGCCGGTGCCGGAGCCGGCACCGACGAGGGCGATTCTTCGGACTAACGATCACTAAGGTTCCACCGGGTGTTCGACAAGAGGACATCTGGTGGAGTACAGAGATAGGCCCGACGCCGAGGTTCGCCTCCGTCGGGCTTTTCTTGTCTCACCCTCTCTCTAGGGTTGCCGGATGGCCAAGGAACGCGTCACCCATGACTGCACGTCCTGTGGTTTCTCCAGCCCCAAGTGGTTCGGGCGTTGTCCCGATTGCGGCGCGTGGAGTACTGCCGCCCAGCAGGGGGGCAGTACTCCCGCTTCCGGGGTGACCGTTCTCGGTTCCGGTGGGGCGGCGCTCGATCGGCTCTCGACCGGCATCGACGAGGTTGACCGCGTGCTCGGGGGTGGGTTCGTGGCCGGCACCTGCGCGCTGCTTGCCGGGGAGCCCGGGATCGGGAAATCGACGATCGTCTTGCAGTTGCTCCAGGGGATGTTGAGCGCGGGCCGCAAGACCCTCCTCGTTACCGGCGAGGAGTCGCTCGATCAGGTGGCGCTGCGCGGTTCCCGTCTCGGGATCGACGCCGAGCGGTTCCGGGCGCTGTCGACCACTTCGCTCGAAGCCGTTCTCTCCGCCTCCAAGGCCGAAGCGCCTCACGTGCTGGTCATCGATTCGATCCAGACACTCGAGACGTCCGCGGCCGAACAGGGGGCCGGATCGGTCGTGCAGGTGCGCGACTGCGCTGCTCACCTCACTCGCCACGCCAAGGAGTCCGGAACGATCGTGGTGCTGGTCGGTCATGTCACGAAGGAAGGAACCGTTGCGGGGCCCAAGACGCTCGAGCACGTAGTCGATGTCGTCCTGACCCTCGAGGGTGAGCGTACCGGCACGGTTCGCTTGCTGCGCGCCGCCAAGAACAGGTTCGGTTCCTGTGAGGAGACCGGCGTGTTCGTGATGTCGGAGCAGGGTCTCGAGCCGGTGGCAGATCCTTCGGCGATGCTGCTGGCCGACCGGCGCCCGGGTGTCCCCGGATCGGTGGTGTTTCCGGGTCTCGAAGGAACCAGGCCCCTGATGGTTGAGATCCAGGCACTCGTCGCCAAGAGCGATCTCGCGCAGCCGCGCCGGGTGCCGATCGGTCTGGACCCCCGGCGCCTCAGCCTCCTACTGGGAGTGCTCTCCCTCCACGCCGGCGTCGATCTGCACGCGCTCGACGTTTTCGCCGCCGCGGCCGGGGGCCTGGCGATCAAGGAGCCAGCGTCCGACCTTGCCGTGGCCCTGGCCCTGATGTCGGCGGCGCGCCGCCGCCCCGTTCCCGCCGAGATGGTCGTCATGGGCGAGGTCGGACTCGGCGGGGAGGTCAGGCGCGTTCCGGGCATCGAACGCCGTCTGTCGGAGGCCGCGCGTCTCGGCTTCACGACAGCTCTCATCCCCAACGGGATCTCCAAGACCCCGAAGTCGATGAGCTGCATCGCGGTGCCCGACGTTCTGGCTGCGACGCGCGAGCTGGGAGCAACCCTCCATGCTGTGGACGCGGGTTAGAGAGCCATGGAGTTGCTCTCCGGCCACTGGGTCTCCGCACGGCTGCCAGAGATTCCCCCGTGGTAAACTTGGGCATCCGTTCGGGCCGTGATCGACGAGTGATCTGAGGATTGACGGGCGAAAGCGATGTCAGTTTGAAGATCCCGAGGCCCGAAGGTTTTCGGGTTCAGAGGCGCAGCAGTCGGCACGCGCCGGGTGTAGGGAGGTTACTTCGTGGGATTCAAAGTTGGGGACAAGGTCGTTTACCCGCATCACGGTGCTGCCGTGATCGAGCGTCTCGAGGAGAAGGAGATGTTCGGCGAGAAGCGGGCGTACTTCATCCTCCAGCTTGCCTACGGAGAGCTCACCCTGATGGTCCCGGTTGACTCGACCGAGGAGGTCGGCCTCCGAGACGTGACGCCGGCCAAGGAGATGCCGAAGGTCTTCAAGGTTCTGCAGAAGAACGAGCCCACCCAGAACACCACGAACTGGTCTCGTCGCTTCAAGGCCAACGTCGAGAAGCTCCGTTCCGGCGACATCTACAAGGTCGCCGAGGTCGTTCGCAGCCTCCACCAGCGCGACAAGGAGAAGGGCCTCTCGGCCGGCGAGAAGCGGATGCTCACCAAGGCTCGTCAGATCTTGGTCTCCGAGCTCACGTTCTCGAAGAACTGTAACGAGGAAGCCGCCGAGCAGATGCTGGACGAGGTCCTGGGATAACTCCCTCCTCGCGACCTGCAGCGATCCTTGTGGCGGGCGGCCGCGGCGAGCGCGCTCGGTCCGGCGCCGATGACATCCCGAAGCAATTCCGGCCCCTCGGGGGGCGCCCATTGATCTCGTGGTCGTATGACGTCCTGCGAGAAGCAGGATGCGATCCGGTGGTGGTAGTCGCCCCGGATGAATTCCACGATCTGGTCCGTTCCGCGCTTGGTGCTCGAGCCACTCTCGCGTCGGCCGGTGACGACCGGCAAGGTTCGGTTCGCAACGGTTTGGAGGAGGTGGATTCCGAGATCGTCGTGATCCACGACGCGGTCAGGCCGTTCGTCACCGCGGCGATGGTGACCGCGACCCTCCAGGCACTCGACGATCACGACGGAGCGATCGTCGCCGCCCCCGTCGACGAAACTATCAAGCAGGTCGAGGGATCTGTCGTCGTGGGAACCGTCGACCGCACGGGGTTGTGGCGCGCTCAGACCCCTCAATCCTTCCGCACGGCCGCACTCAAGAACGCCCACCGCAAGGCGGTCGAGGACGGTCGCGTTGTCACCGACGACGCCGCGCTGCTCGAGCTCTACGGAGGCTCCGTCGTCGTGGTGCCGGGCGACAACCGGAACCTCAAGATCACCTATGACGAGGACTTCGCGCTCGCCGAAGCCCATGTGGCCTCGGGGACGGAGTCTCGATGAGGATCGGTCAGGGTTTCGACGTCCACGCATTCGCCCCCGAGGGGCGTTCGCTGGTCATCGGTGGCGTGACGATCCCGCACGACCGCGGTTTATCGGGGCACTCGGATGCCGACGTGCTCAGCCATGCGGTTGCCGACGCGCTGCTCGGGGCGGCGCGCCTCGGGGATCTGGGCTCCAATTTCCCGGGAGACGATCGCTGGAAGGATTCTTCGAGCTTGTCGATCCTCGAGGAGACGGCCCGGATGATCGCCGCCGCTGGCTACGTCATAGCGAACGTCGACGCGAGCGTCATCGCAGAGACCCCTCGGATGGCTCCCTATCGCGACGAGATGGCCTCCAACATCGCGGTCGCGCTCGGTGTCGACGAGCACCTCGTCTCGGTGAAGGCGACGACCACGGATGGCCTCGGAGCCATCGGCAGGGGCGAGGGTATCGCCGCTCTCGCCGTGGTCTTGTTGGACGACCACTAGTGCACCTTCGCGCAAATAACCGTGACACCAGAGCGCCCCTGCATCGACGATGGCTGCGTTGTTCGTCGCGCACGTACTCCCCGGTACGCACGACTCCTCGCGCCTTGCCCTCGCCGCGCAGTGGCGCTCTGGATATTGACGCTACTTACGCGAAGGTGCACTAG